>JASFMS010000061.1:0-7948 GCA_050117435.1 Ectothiorhodospiraceae bacterium
TTACCGTGGCCGGGGTCCAGGGGTCGGCGAAGCTGACGTCCAGGGACGGTTCCGCGGGTTCGCAGCCGCGCAGGCCCGTGGCGCAGTTGGTGGCGGCGGTGCCGTCGCCGCCGCGCAGGAAGTACTCCGTGAGTGCCTCGGCCATGGTCTGGTCCAGGGCGCCGGCGAAGATGTCGGGCACGGCGCCGGGGAACTGGTAGTTGCCGGCGGCGAGTCCCTGGTGCACGGCCTCGACGGCGTCCGAGCGACCGTGGGCGACGTCGCTGTTGGCATCGTGGCAGCCGGCACACTCCCGGGTTTCGCCGGGGGCTACCTGGAACCAGGCGTCATGGCGGGCGGTGATGCGCTCGCCGTGCGCGTTGAGCACTTCCACGCCCAGCAGCACGTTCGCCGGTACCTCCACTTCCACCGAGCCGTCCGGCTGAACCGGGGCATAGCCCACGATTTCCCGCATGCCGAGCCGGCGGTTGGGGCCATAGGCGTCGTTGGGCACGTCGACGATGTCGTCGTCCGGCTCCGGGACCAACTTCACCAGGCGCACGAACCACGGCGCCGTTACCCGGTCACGGTCGCCGATGGGTGTGGTGGTTGGGTTCGCCACGGTGGCCAGGTCCGGATCCGCGGTATCCGTGCCGTCGTAGTCGTAGACGCTGCGGATGTGCAGGACGCCCAGGTTGGCCTCCGCCAGCACCGGATCCAGCGAGGGGTCGGAAACCACTGGCGGGAAAGGTCGGTTTTTTGCCACCGCCACGTCCCCCACCATGCGGTCCTCGCGAGGCGGGACGACCGGGAGCTGCGTCCCCTGGCCGGGATCGTAGACCCAGAGGCCGTAGAGCGGCGGCGCTTCCGGCAGATCCGCCGCCAGGTTGGCGTCGGTGCAGGGCACGATCCGGCCGTCCGGCTCCTGCAGGCGGCACTGGCTCCAGCTCACCAGTAGGCGCCCGGTGCCGTCGCTCAACGGCGCGGCGGCGGCAAAGCGGCCGCCCGGGGAGGGGCCGGGTTCCGTAGACACCTGTTGCGCTGTCAGTTCCGTCTGCCCGCTGCCGCCGATGCCCAGGTTGCTATAGGTGGGCGTGTCGCTGTCGGTGTAGTTGGCGGCGTCGATGGCGACGAGATCGCCGCCGTAGCCGGTGCCGTCGAAGGGGCGCAGCAGGGCCAGCACCCGGCCGTCCTGCAGCGGCTGGGGCTGCAGGAACTGCACCGGCGTGTCGCCGCTGCCGGTGTCGTGACTGTTGGCGCCGTAAAGCAGCTCCAGGCCGGTGCCGTCGGGACGGATACGGTAGAGATGGATGGCGTCGCCGTTGGCGGGAACCCAGCGGCTGAACACGATCCAGCCGGAGTCCAGCACCGCCGGGTCCAGATCATGACCCTCGCCGAAGCTTATCTGGCGTATATCCGTGCCGTCGTCGTTCATGACGTGCAGCTGCAGTGCCGGTTCATTGGTGCCCGGAACCAGCCCCGAGTACTGGGTGCGGCCCTCGTCCAGCAGCTGGGCGCGGGTGGCGCGCTGGCGCGTGGACGTGAAGACGATGCGGCCGTCGGGCAGGTAGTGAGGCGAGAGGTCCTCCCCCTCCTCGGCGATGATGTCGCTGTCGATGACCCGGCGCAGGCTGCCGCTGTGCAGGTCGTATTCCCAGATGTTCCAGGTGGGCTGCTCGTCCGGGTCGGCGTTTTCGATTTCCGGCATGCGCAGGGCGAAAAGGAGCCGGGTGCCGTCGTAGGACACCGAGATGTCGCGCACGTCGCCCTCGCCGCCAGTGATTCCGCCGGTGACGTTGGCGGCGCTGGCGGACGGTGAAGCCCGATCAATGACGTAGAGATCGCCGCCCGGCTGGAAGGTCAGCGCCTCGCGCGGGTCCGCCTGAATCATGAGTGCGCCCGTGTCGTCCCGTGGCAGGGGCCTCGCCACGTAGGCTACGGGATAGTCCACCACCACCGGATCCGGCGACTGTGAAGAGCTGCCGCCGCCCCCGCAAGCCGTCAACGCTGCCCCCACGCAGACGGCGATGCCGGCGACCAGCATTCGGGTCGTCATTGTGTATCTCATTGTTCCGCCAGTGCCCAACGGGGTTTTCCCCTTTTGGGACTATCCTAGGCAGCGTTGGCGGCGGTGGACAGGCGTTTCCGTGTGAAGCCGGTCACAGATTATCCATGTGTCGCTTTGCGGCGACAGTCTCCGGCTGCGCTCTCCCGCTATACTCGATCTGGAATCAATAAGATATGAAGGGGGTCGGCCTTGCCGGCGCCCCGGGCACTGGGGACGCGACAATTTATTGGGGGATGTTCGCCATGACGGCTTCAGGAGAAGCCCGGCGCGGCCGTGGTGCGGTTGTTCTGGCCGCGGGCGCGCTTGCACTGCTGACGGCATTGCCGGTGGCCGCCGGGCCCGATGAAGATGCCCGGCGCATATACGACCGGTTGGCCGGCGTGCCGCCAAGCGATAGCGATCTGGCGGACATGGCCGCCGACATCAGCGCCGGCAATCCCGAAGATGCTGCCGTTGTTGCCATGAAGGACCCCGCCTTCTACAACGTCACGCTGAAGAACTGGGCCAAGCCGTGGACCAACCGCGACCAGTCGGTGTTCGTGCCGCTGAATGATTACGTGGCCACGGTCATCGGCATGATCCGCGACGACGTGCCCATCAACCAGCTTCTCTCGGCGGACATTCTCTATCGCGGCAAATCCGGCCTCAGTGGCGTGCCGGCGCCCGCCGCCGACAACAATGACCACTACGAGACGCTGGAGAGCGGGGGCTTCGACCTCTCGGACGACACGGTTCTGGTACGCAGCACCCAGAGCGGCGTCTACGGCATCGACCCGTCCGCCACGGCCGGCGTGATGACCAGCCGCGCCGCCTCCCGCGCCTTTTTCAAGGATGGCACCAACCGGGCCATGTTCCGGTTCACGGTGCTGAACCAGCTCTGCTACGACCTGGAGACCCTCAAGGACAACACCCGCCCGCCGGACCGGGTGCGCCAGGATGTCTCCCGCAGTCCCGGCGGCGACAGCCGCATCTTCCTTAACAACTGCGCGGGCTGCCACACGGGCATGGACCCCATGGCCCAGGCCTTCGCCTACTACGACTTCGAGTATCCCGGGGACAATCCGGACGCCGGTGAGCTGGTCTGGAACGCGCCGGGGACCGTCGATCCGGAAACCCAGGCGGACAACGGCATCGACACCCGGGTACAGGAGAAGTACCTGCAGAACGGCACCACCTTCGAGGCCGGTTACGTCACCCCTGACGACCACTGGGACAACTACTGGCGCGAAGGTCCCAACAAGTCCATCGGCTGGGATTTCAACGATGCCAGTCCCGGTGGCTCCGGTCGGGGCGCCAAGAGCCTAGGCCGCGAGCTTGCCAATACCCGGGCGTTCGCCGAGTGCCAGGCGAAGAAGGTGTTCCGCACGGTCTGTCTGCGGCCGCCTTCCAGCAACGCGGACCGGAGCTGGGTGAGTGACGAGGCGGTGGCCCTTCGGGACAACGGCTACAAGATGAAGCCGGTTTTCGCCGCTGCCGCGGCGTACTGCCTCACGGGCAACTGACGACACCGAATTGGGGGCGTCCGGCTCTCGGGCCGGGCCACGGAATACTGCCGGGAGACTCACCATGGACCACACCACCCACAGTCGGGGAGGGCGCGCGCCGCGCGCGGCGACGCTCATCGCCGCCGCGATGCTGGCGCTGGTGCTGAGCGCCTGCGGGGGCGGCGCCTCTACCGAGACGCTGCCGGACAGCGGCGGCACCGACAGCGCCAACACTTATACTGGTCCGGCGCCGGCCACCGCGGACGTGCAGGCCTTCAAGGCCAATCTCTGGGAGAACATTCGTTCAACTCAGCGCTGCGGCGCCTGTCACGGTGCCGGCGGCCAGTCGCCCGCGTTCGCCAACAACAGCAACGTGAACGACGCCTACGGAGCCGCGAACTCCGTTGTGAACCTCAGCGACCCCGGCTCCTCGCGGATGGTCAACAAGGTGGCCGGCGGCCACAACTGCTGGGTGGCCAATGCCCAGTTCTGTGCCGACCAGATCGAGGGCTGGATCGCCGACTGGGCCGGCGGCAGCGGCTCCAGCGGCAACGTGGTGGAACTGGACGACCCCGCCGACCTCCGAGAGCCGGGGCAGAGCAAGGTGCTCACGGACGCGGACCAGTCCCTGTTCCAGCAGTACCTCCACACGCCCATCCTGACCCAGCACTGCGCCGAGTGCCACGCCGAGGGCGCCGCCACGCCCCAGTCGCCGTTCTTCGCCACGGCCGACGTGGGCACCGCTTTCAACGAGGTGCAGGGAAAGATCAATCTGGACGACCCGGCGGGCTCGCGGCTGGTGGTGCGCCTGCGCGATGAGTTTCACAACTGCTGGCCGAACGACACCGGCGACAGCCGCACGGACTGCGAGTACAGCGCCGACGAGATGGAGGCGGGCATCCAGGCCATCGCCGACAGCATTCAGGCGAGCGGTATTTCCCCGTCCCTGGTCAACAGCAAGGCCCAGACCCTTGACGAGGGCATCGTCGCCAGCAGCGGCGGGCGAATCGAGGACGACGTTATCGCTCTCTACCAGTTCAAGACCGGCTCGGGTGCCACCGCTTACGACAGCAGCGGCGTGTCGCCGGATCTGCATCTGACCCTGTCCGGCAACTACCAGTGGGTTGGCGGCTGGGGCATTCGCCTGAACAGCGGCCGCGCCCAGGGCAGCACCACCGCCAGCCGCAAGCTCACGCAGCTGATCCAGGCCACCGGCGAGTATTCGATCGAGGCCTGGGTTGCGCCCGGCAACGTGACCCAGGAAGGCCCGGCCCGCATCGTGAGTTACTCGGGCAGCAACACCGCCCGCAACTTCATGCTCGGGCAGACGCTCTACAACTACGACTTCCAGACCCGCTCCAGCGAGACGGACGGCGACGGCCAGCCGGCCCTGTCCACAGCGGACGACGACGAGGTGCTGCAGGCCACGCTGCAGCACGTGGTCGCCACGTTCACCCCGGCCGAGGGCCGCAGGATCTACGTCAACGGCGAGCTGGTGGCTCAGGACAGCACCGGCGGCTCCCTGGCGGACTGGAACGACACCTTCGCCCTGGTTCTGGGCAATGAGGTCTCGGGCGAGCGCCAGTGGACCGGGACGCTGCGCCTGGTGGCGATCCACAACCGTGCCCTGAGCCAGGAGGAGATACAGACGAACTACGACGCCGGCGTGGGCGAGAAGTTCTACCTGCTCTTCGGCGTCGGCGGCGTGGGCGGTCTGCCGGACCGCACCTACGTGCTGCTGCAGATGAGCCAGTTCGACAGCTATAGCTACCTGGTGGAGGGTCCGCACCTGGTGAACCTGGACGGCGCCGATCTCTCCGGCACCGTGGTCAGGGGCATGCGTATCGGCATCAACGGTCACGAGCCGGACGTGGGCCAGGCCTACGCCAACCTGGACGTGTCCGTGGGCATGGACGTCACCGCCGACGGCCCCCTTGGCGCACCGCTGTCGCGGCTGGGCACGGTCATCGCCAGCGAGAACGGCCCCGACACGGACGAATTCTTCCTCACCTTCGAAAAGCTGGGCAGCGCGTCCAATGTCTACACGGACGACTCCCAGCCGCGCCCGTTGGGCGATTCCACCGACAGTGAATACGCCACGGTGGGTCTGCGGACGTTCGAGGAGATCTCCGCCAGCATGTCCCGGCTCACCGGCGTACCCACCACCAATACCGCGGTGGCCGAGGCCTACGAGCGGCTGAAGCAGCAGCTGCCCTCGGCGGAGAACGTGGCGGGCTTCCTCTCGGCGCAGCAGGTAGGCGTGGCGCAGCTTGGCATGACCTACTGCAACGCCATGGTGGACGACGCCACGCTGCGCTCGAACCTGTTCCCGGCTTTCGACTTCACGCAACCGTCCAATTTGGCGTTCGACACCCAGAACGAGAGGGATCAGATCATCGATCCCCTGCTCGACCGGATGATGGGTACCACGTCACTGACCACCCAGCCGTCGCGCGCCAGCGTGCACGATCATCTGGACACGCTGATTAACGAAACCCGCGACTGCACGGACACCGGCGGTGACCCGATAGCCGGCTGCGCCATGGACGCCCAGCGCACCCGCTCGGTAACCAAGGCGGCCTGTGCCGCCATGCTCGGCAGCGCCACGTTGCTGCTGCAGTAGCGCCGCGGACGAACGGATACGAGGACGAGTCAATGAGCAAGCGACGCCAGCATTTCTCCCCGGACGAACCGCTGCGCCATCCGGACCACCGCCGGCCCATGACCCGGCGGGAGTTCATCGCCCAGGGCTTCCTGGCGGGAGCGGGTACCGTTCTGGCCCCCTCCATTCTCGGGTTGCTCGGCAATCCCCGGGTGGCGCGGGCCGCGGCGGAACTGAGCCCGGATATCGACGACCTCGCCACCAACCTCTGCGGCCTCTCCGCCGGCGGCGGCGGGCGTATTCCGTTCATCTGCTTCGACCTTGCCGGCGGCGCCAACATCGCCGGCTCCAACGTGCTGGTGGGCGGCGCCGGGGGACAGATGGACTTCCTGCAGACCGCCGGCTACAACAAGCTCGGCGTCCCCGGCGACATCGTCCCCGGCGTGATCACCAACGGCAGCGAGAACTTCGACACCAGCTTCGGCCTCGCTTTCCACTCCGACAGCGCCTTTTTCCGGGGCATTCAGGAACGCGCCGCCGCGGCCGCGGCCAACACTCACGGCGCGGTGATTCCGGCACGCTCCGAGAACGACACCGGCAACAACCCGCACAACCCGATGTACGCCATCCACGCCGTGGGCGGCGCCGACGGCGAGCTGGCGACGCTAATCGGCTCCCAGAGCTCCGTCTCCGGCGGCAACTCCATGGCGCCGGCCATGACCGTGGACCCCTCCGTGCGCCCCACCAAGGTGGATCGGCCAAGCGACGTCACCGGCCTTGTGGATACCGGCGACCTGGCGACCCTGCTGGGGCACGACGACTCGGTAAAGGTCATGGAGGCCATCGAGCGCATCAGCTACGACCGGGTGCAGCAAGTGAAGACCGCGCTCAGCACCGACACCGGCCGCCAGGCCGTGGTGGAGAAGCTGCTGCAGTGCGGCTACGTAAAGACCGCTTATCTTGTGAACCGCTACGGCGAGCCGTCCGCCCTGGATCCCGAGCAGGACCCGGACATCACCGCCATATTCAGCGCCCAGGAGCTGAACGACCGGGAATTCCGCAAGACCGCCTCGGTGATGAAGATGGTGGTCAACGGCGATGCCGGCGCCGGCACCATCACCATGGGCGGCTTCGACTACCACACTGGCGACCGGTCCACCGGCGAGCTGCGCGACCTGCGCGCCGGGCGCTGTATCGGCGCCTGCCTGGAGTACGCTCGCCGTGTGGGCACGCCGCTGATGATCTACGTCTTCAGCGACGGCTCGGTGTTCAGCAACGGCATGGTGGACGACTCCACCGACGGCCGGGGCAAGGGGGTGTGGACCGGCGACAACCAGCAGACCGCGGCGTCGTTCATGCTCGTCTACAATCCCGGCGGCCGCCCCGCGCCCAACCCGTACTTCGGCCTCACCGGCACCGACGGCGGCCCGCAGATCGGCTACTTCACCGCCGACGGCTCGGTGCAGACCAGCTCCAGCCCCGCCGCCAACAACGTCAACCTGCTGGTGCAGATGGTGGTGCTCAACTACCTGGCGCTGCACGGCGAGCAGGGTCAGTTCATGAACAAGTGGCAGAGCACCTACGCCAGCGCGGCGGGCCTTGGAAGCGATCTGGACAAGCTCATTGCCTTCCAGGCGGTGCGCTAAAGAGAGAGCATTTCAGGCGCAGATGGACGCAGTTATTGGTTAATTGGTTAATCGGTTAATCGGTTAATCGGTTAATCGGGAAAACCGTCGCGAGTTTGGGTGGCGGCCCCACAGCCCACGTAGGCCGGAATAAGGGCCGTGAGGCCCGTTTCCGGCATCTTTAACGGGT
>JASFMS010000062.1:0-7923 GCA_050117435.1 Ectothiorhodospiraceae bacterium
CGGCGGGCAACCGCCGGAATACTGGACGCCACACGCACAGGAGGAGTTGGCATGAGGCAGCGCAAAGGCGAGAGTGGACATGTCCCGTTCCGCAACGGGCGCTTTCACTGCATCGACAACAAGTGGTTCTTCTCGACCCGAGGTTCCGCTCTACACGGACCCTATCGCGATCAGGACGAAGCGGAGCGGGCTCTGGAACGCGAACTTACCCGCAGGCGATAAACGACCGTCGACAATGAGCGATAGCACCCCGCCCGCGCAGCCCGGCGAATGCGAGCTGTGCGGGCGCAGTGCCTCCGGGCTTACTCGGCATCATCTCATCCCGCGGTCACGGCACAGGAATCGCGCCACGCGTCGGCGTTTCGGCCGTGAGGCCCTGCGCAATCGCATTCTCTGGGTCTGTCGGCCCTGTCACAGCCACATTCACCGCACACTCGCGGAGCGCGAACTGGCCGCCGAATTCCACACCAGGGAGCGCCTGCTTCGCCACCCGGAAATTCGCCGCTTCGTCGACTGGCTGAGCGACAAACCGGCCGGATTCAAGCCCAAGGCGCCCGTTCGCCGACGTTAGTCACATCACAGCTGCAGGCGTCGCCGCGGCTTGAGCGGCAACTTGCCCCGCCAGTACTGGATCATCAGGAAGCCGAAGAACATCCCGCCCAGATGGGCGAAATGCGCCACGCCGGACATGGACCCGCTGAAACCGGCCCAGAGTTCGAAAAGGCCGTAGAGGATCACGAACCACTTGGCCTTCATGGGGATGGGCGGGAACAGCAGTATTACCATCTGGTTCGGGAACATCATGCCGAAGGCCAGTAGGATGCCGAAAATCGCGCCCGAAGCGCCAATGGTGGGATAGATGCTGCCCTGGCTAACCGCGCTGCTGGCGACCAACAGCTGAATCAGTCCGGCGCCAACCAGGCAGAAGAAATAGTACTGAACGAAGGGTCGCGTGCCCCAAAGGCGTTCGATCTGCACGCCGAACATCCACAGCGCGAACATGTTCGCCAGAATGTGAAGAAAGCTTCCATGCAGGAACCCGTAGGTCACCAGCTGCCAGAAATGAAACTGCGGCACTTGAGTGATACCGAACGTGCCGGTTGCCGTCTCCGGCGTCCCCAGTGGCCAGAGTGCGAAGTTGACGATCGGGTTCCCGGCCCCGGACATCTGCCAGAGGAATATGAGAACGTTGACAACTAGCAACGAAGTTACGGCAGGTGTGGTCGCGGCGTTACGGCTGTACATCCGTCGGCGGCATCCCGGTTGGCGGCAACTGAATCGGCGTGCGCCATCATACCCGCCGCCGCTTGCTCGCCGCCAGAGCCGCCGGTTATTCACAGACCGGGTCATGCTGCGACGCAGCATGACCCGGAGTCGTGGAATCGATCCCGATGGTGCCCCAAGTTATTGATTATTTGAGCTCATTACAGATCGATGAATCTTTCGCCAATTTAGCGGCAAGCCCTTACCGGCCACGGATTGCGTCGCCTTTCCCCGAATCACCCACAGAGTTATCCACAGCTTCTGTGGATAAGGCGCGAATCCCGCCGCCCGGCTCACCGGAACCGGGTTGAGAAGGTAATTGCGACCGCGCCGACCAGGCACGCGGCATCGAGCTGAACACGAATCCCCGGCGTCCCGCACCGCTCGGTTGCTCCGCCCCGGCGAGCACGTTAACGTCGTCACTCCCAACCCCAAGGCAGGCACATGAATCGCTCAGAAAGCGCAGGGACGACGCCCCGGAACCTCGGTGTTCGCCGCCATGGAATGCGCGACACGCTGCTCCACGAAGTGCATGCCAGACCCTTCGAGTCCCTGGCCGGTCCGCTGCACATATCCCATATGTCGTTCCTTTCGGGCACCCGCGCCCAGGAGACGGAACATCGGCACGTGGACGAGCTCTGTCGACGCCTCGGTATCGACGGTCCGGCCGCCGGCTGCGACCACTTCGTCGCACAGGCCGGCGATTTTCGCCTGCGTTGGGAGCGCCACACGGAATTTTCCACCTACACAATCTTTCGTGGAGGCGAACCCTCGGAACCGTTTTCGGTCAATCCCTGTGACGCCATCCCCCGGGACTGGCTGGACGCATTGCCGGGTGAACTGCTCGCCGCCTGCCACCTGACCGTGCTGCGCAGCGAGGCGGTTGGTGAAGGGGCGGAACGCATGGGCGAATACTTCGACCCCGACAGCCTGGCCGGCAGCCGCTGTGCGGGCGGCGCGGCGACGGTCTGGACCGACTTCCGGGTCGGCGAGGACGGTTTCACCCGCCTGCTCGTTCTTGACAGAGGCCTGCGGCCTGCCCAGGCGGGTCGCCTTGTCCGGCGGTTGCTGGAGATCGAGACGTATCGACTGGCGGCTCTACTCGGACTGCCTCTGGCCCGGCGAATCAGCCCCGAAATTACGGAAATGGAAGCCCAGCTCGGTGACCTGACCGATCATCTGGCAAGCGTCTCGGATCTTGCCCAGGAGCGGGAACTCCTGGGCAAGCTCTCAGACCTTTCGGCAAGGGTGGAGCGCCTGATGGCGCGTACCAACTTCCGTTTCGGGGCAACGAAGGCCTATGGCGCCATCGTTCGGCGGCGCATCCACGCTCTGCGCGAAGACCGCATCGAAGGCGTCAGCACCATCGACGAGTTCATGGAGCGTCGACTCGCCCCCGCCATGGACACCTGCGACTACGTGCTCGACCGGCTGGACCGGCTTTCGAAGCGGTTGAGCCGGGCCGCGAACCTGCTCCGTACCCGCGTCGACGTGGCCCTGGAGGCGCAGAACAGGGACCTGCTCGAATCCATGAACCGCCGGGCAAGGCTTCAGCTGCGTCTGCAGGAGACGGTGGAGGGGCTGTCCGTGGTAATCCTCAGCTATTACTCGGTCAGCCTGGTCGGGTATGCCGCCAAGGGACTCAAGGCTGCGGGTGTGTCAGTCCCCGTGGATCTGGTGGTGGGTGCCAGCATACCGGTGGTCGCGCTGGCGGTCGCCGCCGGTGTATGGTCGGTACGTCGCCGCGTCCAGAAAGCCGACGGCCACGGGGAATAGCCGCGCATGGCCGTTTCCAGAGACGGGACGCCCCGCGATCCGGCGGGCCGGCACAGAAGAGCGCTGATGGTCCGCAGCCTGCTATCCCTGGCACTGGCCGCCGGGGTCGCGGCGGCCTGGCTCCTCACCCCGCTCGGTGACTATGCCAACGCAAAGACGCTCGCGGCGGCCGCCGGCTGGCTCAAGGGCAGTCCTCATGGGACGTTCATCGTTCTGGGTACCTACCTGATCGCGGGGCTTCTCTTCATGCCGCTCACGGCGCTGGTCACAGCCACCGCGCTCGTCTTCCCCCCACTTCAGGCGTTCGTTCTTGCAACAACCGGATGTCTGGTAAGTGCCCTGACCGGATTCGCGGTGGGACACGGACTGGGGGCAGCACCGATGCGACGGCTGGCGGGAACGTCCCTGGACAGGCTCAGCCGGAGCGCCGGCCGCCACGGCGTACTGCTGGTCGCCACGCTGAGGCTGGTGCCCATTGCCCACTTTTCGGTCATAAACCTGGCATCGGGCGCCACCCATGTCCGCCTGCGGGACTTCTTCATCGGAACGGTGATCGGCTGCATACCCGGCATCGCCGCCATCACGGCCGTAGGCAGCCAGCTTCGCAACTTCCTCAACGAACCGGATATCGTCGGCTTCGCATGGCTCGCCGGTCTTGCCGTCCTTGGCCTCGGCGGGATGCACCTGCTGCGACGCCGGGTACGGCGCTATTCCCGGGACTCCTCCGGCGACGTCGACCGGAATTCGGCCGACTGATCCGGCCGGCGTCTTACCGTTCCCGCAAGCTGCGGCGCATCACCTTGCCCGTCGCCGTCATGGGCAGCGAGTCCAGGAACTCGACTTCCCTCGGGTATTCGTGGGCGGCGAGCTGCTTTTTGACGAACTCCTGAATCTCCCGCGCCAGTTCGGGGCTGCGCTCATGCCCGGGGGCCAGCACCACGAACGCCTTCACCATCTCCGTGCGCACCGGGTCGGGAACACCCACTACCGCAGCCATGGCCACGGCCGGATGTTTCATCAGGCAGTCTTCCACTTCGCCGGGCCCTATCCGATAGCCCGCTGATGTGATCACATCGTCGGAGCGCCCCGCGAACCAGAGATAGCCGTCGTCATCCGCGCGGCCGGTATCGCCGGTGAGCAACCAGTCCCCGACGAACTTCTCCGCCGTCGCCTCGGGTCGGTTCCAGTAGCCCAGGAACATGACCGGGTCCGGGCGGCGGACAGCGATGTTGCCCGGCTCGCCGGCAGGCAGCCGCTCACCGCTGTCGTCGACAATGGCCACATCGTGCCCCGGAACCGGTCGGCCCATGGACCCGGCTCGAATAGGCATGATCTCCCCGCAGTTGGCGACAATCAGATTGCATTCCGTCTGACCGTAGAACTCGTTGATTTTCAGACCGAAGGTCTGCTCTCCCCAGGCAAGCAGTTCGGAGCCCAGCGTCTCGCCGCCACTGCCGATACTGCGCAGGTGGAAGTCGAAACGCTCCCGGGGCCGCTCCACCTGACGCATCAGTTTGAGTGCGGTGGGTGGGAGAAAGGCGTTGCGGACGTCGTGCCGGGCCATGAGGGCGAGCGCTTCTTCAGGGTCGAATTTCGCCGCCCGATGCGCAACCACGGGCACGCCGTGGTGCCAGGCCGGCAGGAGAACGTCGATGAGCCCGCCGATCCACGCCCAGTCCGCCGGTGTCCAGAACCGGTCGTCGGGCTGCGGAAAGAAGTTATGGGGCATCTCCACGCCGGGGAGGTGACCCAGCAAAACACGGTGCGCGTGCAGAGCACCCTTGGGGTTACCGGTCGTTCCCGAGGTGTAGATGATGATCGCCGGATCGTCCGCCTTCGTATCCGCCGCCGCGTAACGCTCGGACGCCGCCTCCAGAAGGCGTTGCCACTGAAGCGTCTCGGCCGGCGCCCGGCCATCCACGACGATCACCCGTTCAAGCTCCGGCAGCGCCGAGCGCAGTGCCATGACCTTGTCGACGTTAGCGGCATCGGTCACGACCGCTCTGGCGCCGCTGTCCTTCAGGCGGTACTCAAGGGCGTCCGGGCCGAAGAGCGTGAACAGCGGCAGCGCGATTCCGCCCATCTTGTAGACCGCCGCGTGGCTGATGGCCGTTTCCGGCCGCTGAGGAAGCAGAATGCCCACCCGGTCGCCCCGCTGGACGCCGATGCCTTCCAGGGCATTGGCGAGGCGGTTCGAGAGCTTCGCAATGTCGGCGAAGGTATAGAGGTCCGGCTCGCCAATGCCCCGGTCGTGTATCAGTGCAAGCCGGCCGGCATCCGCCGCATGCCGGTCCACGATGTCCGTGCCGATGTTGTAGCGCTCCGGCACACGCCAGCGAAAATCTCGCACCAGCGCCTCGTAACTCCCGGCCGCCTGAAGCATTTCTCTACCTCCGCATATATCCAATTCAATAAGTTGGAGCCGTTATTTCATCGATTGTTATTTAAGGGAACGCTGAACAAGTCCCGCGCGCCTCTACGCTTCCTGGCGGCGCTGTGGGCAGGCGGCGTTCACGGGCAACATGATACCCGCATCCCGCACTGGCCCCTCATCCCCTGTGTAAGTAGGATATACGCGCCCGCGGACACGAGAACAAACAGCGGGCGCGGAAAGACACTGAAATTTGGCGCACTATTCATTGGCCGCCCGGCAGGGGGCGACGCGACAGAGACACGAGCCCGGAGGTTTCGTTATCCATGAGTAACGCGAACGATTTGCAGGACACCATCGCCAAGCTGTCCGCCAAAGGCAAGGGCATCCTGGCGGCGGATGAGAGCTCCCCCACCATCGCCAAGCGCTTCAAGGCGATCGACGTGGAGTCCACGGAAGAGAATCGGCGCGCCTACCGGTCCCTGTTGGTGACCACCCCCGGCGCGAACGAATTCATCAGCGGCATCATCTTCTTCGAGGAAACGCTGGGACAGAAGACCGACGACGGCACCCCGATCCCCGAAGCCTGTGCAGCCGCCGGCATCGTACCCGGCATCAAGGTGGACAAGGGCACCCTGGCGCTGGTCAACGCCCCCGGCGACAAGATCACTCAGGGCCTGGACGGCCTGCCCGAGCGGCTGGCTCAGTATCGCGACCAGGGCGCCCGCTTCACCAAGTGGCGGAACGTCTACAATATCGGCCCGCATAACCCGACGCCGCTGGCCGTCGAGGCCAATGCCGAGGTGCTGGCCCGCTACGCCGCGCTGGCCCAGGAAGCCGGCCTGGTGCCCATCGTCGAGCCGGAAGTGCTGATGGACGGCGATCACGACGTGCAGCGCTGCGCCGAGGTGACTGAAGCCGTGCAGCGCGCCGTCTTCGCGGCTCTCGCCCGCTACGGCGTCAGCCTCGAGCTGATGGTGCTCAAGCCCAACATGATCGTACCCGGCAAGGAGCAGCCGAAGCTGTCGCCGGAAGAGGTGGCAGAGCACACCGTCCGAGTGCTGAAGCGCACCGTGCCGGCGGCAGTGCCCACCATCAATTTCCTTTCCGGCGGCCAGACCCCCGAGGAGGCTACCGCCAACCTCAATGCCATGAACGCCCTGCCCGGCGCGCTGCCCTGGGAGCTGAGCTTCTCCTACGGCCGTGCTCTGCAGGAGCCGGCGCAGAAGGCCTGGCGTGGTGACACGGCCAACGTCAAGGCCGCCCAGGACGCGTTCCACCTGCGGGCGAAGCTCAACGCCGCGGCACGCAGCGGCAACTATTCAGCCCAGATGGAAAGTGCTGCCTGAGACAGCGCGGCGGGGGCCTGAAGGCCCCCGCCATCCTTCGTCTACAAGACCTCCTCCGCCCTCAATGCCAGCCGCGAGCGCTCCACGTTCGACAGCGTGACGTGCCCGGCGTGGGGCCAATCCCGGAATCGCTGGACCACCGACGTCAGCCCGCAGGTGGTCGCGGTGAGGTACGGCGTGTCGATCTGCGCCACATTGCCCAGGCAGACGATTTTGGTGTTCCGGCCCGCCCGGGTGATCAGGCTCTTCACCTGCTTCGGCGTCAGGTTCTGCGCTTCGTCGATGATCAGAAACGTATCGTTGAAAGTGCGCCCGCGCATGAAGCTCGGCGATCGCATCTGGATGCGGCTTCCCAGCATCTCCTGGGTAACCGGGCTGGTCCAGCCGTTTTCGGTGCGCAGCAGGCTCTCCATATTGTCGTGAAAGGCCCCCATCCAGGGTGCCATCTTCTCCTCCTCCGTCCCGGGAAGAAAGCCGATCTTCTCGCCCATGGACACTGTCTCCCGGGTGATAACGACACGATCGAACCGCCGTTCCTCGTAGACATGGTGCAGCGCCGCCGCCAGCGTCATGTAGGTCTTGCCGGTACCGGCGGGTCCGGCCAGCGTGACCAGATCCACCTCCGGATCGAGCAACAGGTTCAGCGCGAAATTCTGCCTTGTGTCGTGAGCCCGGCACCCCCAAACCGCGTGGGGCTCGGCGCGGAAGTCCCTGCAGGTCTCCAGCAATGCGGAACTGCCCTCCACTTCCCGCACTATGGCCTCGAACCCTGCCCGGCGCTGGTCCTCGCATATCAGCATCCCGGGATGCCAGCCGCTGACCGGTGCGCCGGTCACCCGATAGAAACTGCGCTCACCTTCGCGCCAGGATTCGATGGCGCCGTCGAAGGGTTCCCAGAGACTGTCACCGGCATGGACGCTGAAGCCAGCCGTCATGGCCGTGATGTCGTCCACCGCCCTGTCGTTGTGGTAGTCCTCAACCGGCAGACCCAGGGCCGCGCACTTCACCCGCAGATTCACGTCCTTGCTGACCAGGATTACGGACTCTTCCGGCCGGTCCTCCCGCACGCCCATGGCCTCGGCGATGATGCGGTTGTCCGCCGACTCGCCCGCCAGAGAACGGGCGGTATCCGCGGTCAGCGCCGGTAGAAAGAAAAGCCGCCCG
>JASFMS010000063.1:0-7918 GCA_050117435.1 Ectothiorhodospiraceae bacterium
CGGGCGGGACGTGCACTTGAAGTACTCCGCAAAGCGCTCGGAGCAGGTAATCAACCCGGCACGGCCCGCGAAGGCCTTTGCCAGGCTGGCGGTTCGAAAATGCACGCTGTCCTGCAGACCCAGCTGGGCCACCAGGCCCTCGCCTTCCTTTCCATGGGTTCCAAGGGAGTGGGATTCGTCCACCACCAGCACGCAGTCGTTTTGCAATCCGACGGAGACGATATCCCGCAGCGGCGCAACGCTGCCCGTGGTGCTGTAAACCGAGTCGACCACCACGACTCCTGGGCCGTGGCGGCGCACCAGGCGCTCCAGGTGGCCCACATCGTTGTGGCGGAATGGGCGTGCGGTGGCCCCGGCGGAACGTATTCCCTCGTGCAGCGACGTGTGAGCGAACATGTCCACGTAGATGGGCACCGTTTCGTCGGCGACAGCCTGTATCAGTCCGGTATTGGCGCACCAGCCCGACTGGCAGAGGATGCTGGTCTCGCTGCCGAGAAACCGGCCGAACTCCCGCTCCAGCTCCAGGTGAGGGTCGGCATCATCGTGCATGAACACCGCCGACATGAGCAGCGTATTACCGCCACCGGTGAGTGTATCCGCCTGGGCGCGGATGATATCCGGGTGCCGAGCGATGGACAGGTAATCGTTGCTGACGAGCATGACGGCATCCCGCCCGGGGATGCGTCCGCGCATGATGTGACCGCCGTTCCAGGTCTTCTCCACGCGTTCGCGGTAGTACCAGTCGACGCGTTCCCGAAGAAACGCCGGGTTCACGGCCGCCGGCAAAAGCTCGCCGCTCGGCCCGGAATTTGCCGAAGACAAAGGCATGACTTCCCTCCTTGACAGGGCTGTTCCACAAGTGCCCCGGCGTGGACACAGGCGGCTGCGCCCGGGGTCATGCTGTCGGCGTATTATCGTTTTTCGCCGTGCGCCCCCAGCGCAGTCGGGAAGCGGCGGGCGGTACGGCCACGGCTGCGGCCGTACACCGGCCGACGCTCCCTAGGTCAAGGATAGCGATCGTCACTGGTTCAATTCGGGAATTGGGGCACGATACCGTTGCATGTGCAAGTTACGGTGCGTGCTTTCCGGCGGGCGCCGGCCGGAGCCCGGCTATGTCACGCGGACGATATCCAGGAAACGGCCCTGGTCGTCATAGCGCAGGCGGAAGACCCCGCTCACGCCGTCGCGGGTCACGAAGGGTCGCAGCACACGGGCCGGAAACCGGACGGTCCGGCCGTCGATGGTGCGGGCCAGCACATCCCGGGCGGCCCCGCCGTAGTAGCGCCGCAGCTCGTCGGCGGAGATGCTGAGCCGGAAGGTAACTAATCTTTCTGCGCCCGCCATGACGCCTTCGACTCCCGCGCCGCACGGGCGGCCTCGCCCCGGGCCACCACCGTCTCCACTACCGCCACGGCGACCACGAGAGCCGCCCCCAGGATGCCGCGGGGGGAAGTGTACTCACCCAGAAGGAGCGCGGCGGCGACAATGCCGTAGACCGGCTGAAGGCAGGAGATCATGCCCACGGTTTTCGCCTTCAGCTGACGCATGCTTCCCACGAGCAGACTGTGCGCCAGCGCGGTGAAGACCACGGCCAAGACGCCGAGCAGCACCCAGTCGTCGGCCGGCGGCTGCCGAGACAGAGGCATAAGGCACGCGGCGATGACCACAAGCTGATAGCCCATCATGAGACTGCTCGGATAGCCGGTGAGCAGTCGCCGGTGCAGCACGTTGCGCAGCGCGAACAGAACCGCCGAGAACAGCCCCCAGGCAGCACCGTGCACGGCTGACGACCCCAGGGAGAATTCCGGCACCACCAGTGCTACACCGCAAAGCGCCAGCACCGCCAGCAACAGATCCCGCGGGTGGTAGCGCCCGCCGGAGATCAGCGGCTCGATAAGCACGGCAATCACGGGCCAGGTAAACATCGCCACCACGGCCACCGCCACGGTGGAAACCTGGATCGCCTGAAAATAGCTGGCCCAGTGGACGGCCATGAGCACACCGAGCAGCACGACAATGCCGTAGTCCCGCCGCCGATTGAGGCGCAGCCTGGTCCGGCGCAGCAGCAGGAACCCCACCAGCGCCACTGCGCCCAGAAGGGCGCGCCAGCCGATGATGCTCACCGCGTCGAGGCGAATCCACTTCGCGAACAGCGGCACCAATCCCAGCATGAGCACTGAGGTATTCAGCTCGATGAGACTGCGGCGAACGGGATGCATGAAGGTTCCGGGAGTTTTGCGAGGCGGGTAGCGGGCCCTGCGGGCCGGAGCCCGCGCCGGCGGCGCGGGCGTCAACGGGCGTTGCGGTCAGTCGTGGCGCTCCACCACGTAGGAGCCAGGCGCATCCTCGATGGGATCGAGCTTGCCGCCACCGGGCTGGCGGGCCTCCACCTTGGCACCGCCCTTCTGGTTGAGCCATTTCGCCCAGTCCGGCCACCAGGAGCCCTCGGTGTAGGTGGCCGTCTCCAGCCAGGCGTCGGGATCCGCGGGCTTCTTGGTGTTGGTCCAGAAGCCGTACTTGTTCTTCGCCGGCGGGTTGATGACGCCGGCGATATGGCCGGAGCCGCCAAGCACGAACTTGTTGGTGCCCGAAAGCAGATGCACGCCCTGGTAGGTGGCCTTCCAGGGGGCAATGTGGTCCTCCTTGGCCGAGATGAAGTAGGCCGGGACCTTCACCTTTGACAGGTCGATGGGCACACCGTCCAGCGTAATCCCCCCCGGCTCCCGCAGCCTGTTCTCCAGATACATGTTGCGAAGATAGAAAGCGTGCATCTTCGCCGGCATGTTGGTGGCGTCCTGGTTCCAGAACAGCAGATCGAACGGGAATGGGTCCTTGCCGTGGAGGTAGTTGTTGACGAAGAACGACCAGATCAGATCGTTGGCCCGCAGGCTGCTCATGGTCGATCCCATCTGACCGCCGGCCAGGTAGCCGCGCTGGTCCATCTGCTTCTCCAGCGCCTGGAGCTGGTCGTCGTCGATGAAGATCTCCAGCTCGCCGGGAGACTCGAAGTCCATCAGGCTGGTGAGGAAGGTGGCGCTGTTGACGCGCTTGTCACCCTTCGCGGCAAGATAGGCCAGGGTGCAGGAGAGCAGGGTTCCGCCCAGGCAGTAGCCCACCAGGTTGAACTCCTTCTCCCCGGTGGCCTGCTCCATGGCCTCCAGCGCGGCCAGCGGCCCTTCCTTCATGTAGTCCTCGAACCCCTTGTCGGCATGCTCCTGGTGCGGGTTGCGCCAGGAAATGACGAACACGGTGTGGCCCTGCTCGACGAGCCACTTGATCAGGGAGTTCTTCGGCTGCAGGTCCAGGATGTAATACTTGTTGATCCACGGCGGGATGAAAAGCACCGGACGCTTGTAAACCGTATCGGTGGCCGGGGCGTACTGGATCACCTGAGCCAGATCCGTCTGATAGACCACCTTGCCGGGCGTGATGGCCAGATCCTTGCCCAGGGTGAACGCTTCCGGATCGGTCATGCGAATCTTCAGCTGGCCGCCGCCGCGCTCGAGATCCTCGAGCAGGTTCTTCAGGCCCTTGAGCAGGTTCTGCCCCCGGGTCTCGATGGTCTTCTGAAGGACTTCCGGATTGGTGGCGAGGAAGTTCGACGGCGACAGCGCATCGATGAACTGCCGCGTGTAGAAGTCGATCTTCTTCTCGGTGTGCTCGTCCAGCCCCTCCACGTTCTTCACCGTGTGATGAACGTAGTCGGCGGTCAGCAGGTAGGATTGCTTGATGAAGTCGAACAGCGGATTCTCTTCCCAGGACTCGTGCTTGAAGCGCTTGTCCTTGTCGTCCGGGCGGCGCACCGGCTCCGAGTCCACCCCCATCATGCGCAGCGTGGCGTTCTGCACCAGGGTCATGTAGTCCTGCCAGAATGCGAACTGGGCCTGCGCCAGTTGAAACGGGTCCTGCATCAGCCGCGAGTACAGGTCCTGGAACAGCCGGCTCATGTGCAGCGCATCGTCCATGGCGATGTGGTGCGTGGATTCCTCGCGGGCGAGGAAGTCCTTGACGAGCTGCTGGCTCTTGCCGGCGATCTCCGCAAGGGATCGGGAAAGCTCTACCGGGTCGATCTCTGCGGCCTCTGCCGTGCGATCATCTGCCATTGTTCACTCCAGTCTCCGTTATGGCGGCCGCGCCGTTGGCGTCGGCGGTGCATCCGGGGATCATACTGCACAGCAACATAGAGCGACAATAAGCGTTGTCAGAGACTTGCAATAACCCGCCACGGCTTGCCGGTATAGTTGCCGCCACCGCGGAGTACACGGAAAAGGCCGACTCGCTTGCCCGCGCCCTGCGGACTCGGCGGCTGGCATCGGCGCCCACCCGGGGCGTGTATCTGAACGTGGGGCCCGAAGGCCTGGCTCTGTGCCGGCCGGCACCGCAGCGCATGTGCCTGCTGCCGGCTTTCGATCAGGGCCGGCAGGCCCATCGCGGCCGGCACGCCTCGCCTCGCCGGGAGGCGGTCGCCCGCGCCTGCGGCCTCAAAGGCGGCACATCACCGTGGGTTGTCGACGCCACCGCGGGACTGGGCCGTGACGCCTTCATACTTGCCGGCTTGGGTGCCCGGGTCACCCTCATTGAACGCTCGCCGGTGGTGGCGGCCCTCACAAGAGATGCTCTCGAGCGCGCCCGTGTCGAAGCCGCGACAAGGGAGACCGTTGAGCGAATGGAGCTGATCTGCGCCGAGGCCACGGGATATCTGGAAGGGCTGACCGGCGGGGCCGGTCCGGCGGCGGTCTACCTGGACCCGATGTATCCTGCCGCCGGCCGTCGCGCGAACGCCAAGAAGGATCTGCAGCTTCTGCAGGCGCTCCTGGGCCCGCCGGAGGCGCCGGAACCGCTGCTCGGCGCGGCGTTGCAGATTGCCGCCGACAGGGTGGTGGTCAAACGCCCGCTCAAGGGAGAGGCGCTGGCCGGACGGCCGCCCGCCTACAGCATTCGCGGACGAAGCACGCGGTTCGACGTCTACCTGACCGGCGGGAAACCGGGGCAAAGCTGACCGGCGTTCACCGCCCCCGCGGGATCGGCGTCGCGCCGTGGCGGGCAAGCATTGCCTCCCAGGGATCCTCCGCCGCCAGCGGCTCCTGCACCTCCTCGGGAGTCAACAGCCGCGGCAACAGGTCGCCGTATCCCGCATCGGCGAGACAGCGAGTCAGCTCGGGCGTTTCCGCGCGAGCGTCGGCCGCCGCTACAACGACCATGAGACAGGCGACGGCCTGGCCTGTCCGGCCCCCTGCGGGTTCGGCAATTCTCAGATCCTGCAATCGGTCGCCGAACAGGGCCGCCAGCGGTTTCCAGGCACCGGCGAGCCAGCGGCGTTGCCGCGGACTCAGCGCCGGCCGCCCCGGCAACGCGCGGCGCAGTGCCGCTTCCAGTACGGCATCACGGGTATCGTCGCAGCCAACCGCCGTACGCGGCGAGCGCCCCCGCAGATCCGCCCGGGGCGTCGTCAGCCAGACCCTGGCTGCAAAGGGATCGCTACTGGCGTGCCCGGCGATGCGGATGAGGTAGTGCGACTCACACTCGGTGGCGAACATGCCGTCCACCTGCCGCAGCCGCCCCGGTCCACCGCAGACCTGGCACACATCCGCTGCCTGGCGCCGGGCCAGATCGACGGCACGGCGGATGGCCGGGCCGCCACCGTTGAAGTCCACCCGCAGACAACCCTCGTCGCAGTGTATCCGCCACCACCAGAAGCGCTCCCGAGCGCTGCCCTGAAGCGATTCGCTAACGCGATCGAACAGGGCGAACAGCAGTCGGTGCCAGCCACTGCCCACAGTGACGTCCACCTCCACGGCCCGGCCGGCGGCGTCACGGAACTGCCAGGGGTACCGAAGCTGGGCAGATGCCAGAAAGGCCCTGTGTTTGCGCTCGTAATCCTCCGCCCGCATGCGCTCATTCCCGAAAGCCCCGGTCACGCCGGCGCACCGCCCGAATTGTCACGGCTTCACAAGCATTGCCGCCGCGCCAGAGTGGCTCGCGGCCCAGCCGTCCCGTTCCGTACCCTACCCGAGGTCGTTACCCGGACGCGAGCGCTCCCACGATTCCCGGGCTGGACTCCGGCGACGCCACGGGAGGATACTGGCCCGATGCGGGCGACGACGCCCGCCATTGCCGGGCTGGGGAGCCTGCGTTTTCGCCGGGAGGCCAATGCGACCATGTCGCAAGCGGTACGTCGGGAGGAACAGACGCCCTCGCTGACGGAACGTGTGGATCGGATTCACCTGCGTCAGCGTCTGGGCATCGAACGGGAGGGCGAGGCACCGGTCTTCGGCCGCGGCCGAACGGTGTTTCACCCGGAGAATGTGCTGTCGTTCTACAGCATTCTGCGCGGCCTGCTCCGGGTCAGCGGCCTCTACGGGCGCGGGCAGCGCAACGCCCGCCGCATCCGGTTGGTACACAACGATCTGACCGTTCCGGGGCTGCCGGCGGGCCTGGAGGGACTGAGGCTGCTACAGATCGCCGACCCGCACCTGGACTCCCACCCGGAGTACCCGGCCGCGCTCGCCGAGTGCGTGCACGAGCTGGACTACGACATCTGCGTACTCACCGGTGACTACCGGTTCCGCACTACCGGGGCCATGGAACCGGCTCTTGACGGGCTGAGCCGGCTACGCGCCTGTCTCGGCGATCCGGTCTACGCCATCCTCGGCAACCACGACTCCATTCACATGGTTCCCCCCCTGGAAGAAATGGGTATTCAGCTACTGCTGAACGAAGCGGTGGGTATCGAGCGCAACGGCGATACCCTCTATATCGCCGGGGTGGACGATCCGCATTTCTTTCGTGCCGACAATCTCGAGAAAGCCTGCCGCGACATTCCCGAGAACGCCCCCTCCATTCTTCTCGCCCACTCGCCGGAGATTTTCCGCCAGGCTGCCTCCTGCGGCTTCGGCGCCATGCTCTGCGGGCACACCCACGGGGGCCAGATCCGCCTTCCCGGCGGGGTTGCGGTATTCACCAACGTGGACTGCCCCCGCCGCTTCGCGGCCGGCAACTGGCGGTTCCGTCAGCTGCACGGCTACACGTCGCTGGGTGCGGGATCATCCATCGTCGATGTCCGATTCAACTGCCCGCCCGAGGTGGTGATCCACACCCTGCGCGACCGCGGGGTTCAATGAGGACGCCGGCGAATGCCGACGGTATAGAGAACACCGGAGAGCGCCAGTCCCAGCAGCATGAATGCCGCCGCCGCGAGCAGGACTTCCAGCCACGACAGGGCGAAGGATTCCCGCAACAACCCCGCGGGCAGCAGCGCCTCCGGCAGCTGGTCCACCCCCGGCGCGCGCGCGCTCGGTGCCATATGCAGGCGACGCTTTATGAAACTGGAAAACAGATCGCCCGCCATCGCCAACGCCCCGACCATGGCGCCCAGCTCGGGAGAGCGACCCACGACCGGCGCGACCACCGCGGGAAGGATGACCGCGCAGAGTATCCCCCGCCACGTCTTGGACCTGCCGAACAGCGGCTCGCCGTCCCGAAGGCGCATCCCACCATCGAACGGCCTGCCCAGGAAGCGGCCGCAGACGTTGCGCGCCAGGATGGGGGCGCCGTTTGCCACGAGGAGGAGAAACAGTAGGTCGAAAATCGCGGTCTTGCCCCTTGACGGAAACGCTGAATAATTCCCGCGTGCCTCTGCGCTTCCTGGCGGCGCTTTGGCAAGGCGGCGTTCGCAGTGAATGGCCGTCGCCCTTTGCAAGAACGCCAACGCAGCCCACCGCGCCACCAGGAAGCGCCCATAGACCAACGGCTTCTGTGCTCGATTGGAGCAGAGCCGAGTCCGCTCGAACCAACTTCGGCGGCCGATGGTCAATGGAACCGCACAGCGCGGCCACGCGCGTTGTTGGTAGTGTTTTTCCGAGCATATCAGAGTACGGCGCCGGCGCGACCCATCGCCGTGGTTTCTCACCATGTCGCC
>JASFMS010000064.1:0-7911 GCA_050117435.1 Ectothiorhodospiraceae bacterium
CCGCTCATCCGGCATTTGGGACCTCCGCCGGTCAGGGCATTTACGCTTACCGCAGCGTCAGGACCTCAAGTATTCGCCTCACCCATGGACGGTAGGGCGGATAGGCAAACCGCCCGGGATTGAACCGTCCGCGTCGCAGCACGCCCTTGGCCTTGGAGAACGTGAGGAAACCCGCATGGCCGTGATACTGCCCCATGCCGGACTCGCCGATGCCGCCGAAGGGCAGTGACTCCTGGACGAAATGGGTTAGCGTGTCGTTAACGGTGACGCCGCCCGCGTGGGTCGATTCCAGCACCCGGCGGCGGCGGGCGTCGTCCACGCCGAACCAGTACAGCGCCAGGGGACGCGGGCCGCGATTGACGTGGGCGACGGCGTCGCCCAGGCGTTCGTAGGCGATCACCGGCAACAGCGGGCCGAAGATCTCCTCGTTGCGGACGCGCATCTCCTCGCTGGTGTCCAGAAGCAGACGGGGGGCGAGCTTGCGGGTATCCGCCAGCGTCTCGCAGGCGGGGTTGAGCACCTCGATACGCGCGCCGCGATCCCGGGCGTCGGCGATCAGTGCCTCCAGACGCTCCAGGTGGGCGTCATTGACGATGGTGCTGTAGTCCGGGTTGTCGCGCAGGCTGGGGTACATCCGTGCGAACGCGCGGCGGTAGGCGGCGACGAACTCCCCCACGTCCTCGACGGGGCACAGCACGTAGTCGGGGGCAATGCAGGTCTGCCCGGCGTTCATGGACTTGCCAAAGCAGATGCGCTCCGCGGCGGTCTCCAGGTTCGCCGAGGCGTCGACAATCGCGGGAGACTTGCCCCCCAGCTCCAGAGTCACGGGCGTGAGATTCGCCGCCGCGGCCGCCATCACCTTTCGGCCCACGGGGGTGGAGCCGGTAAACAGCAGATGGTCGAAGGGCAGCGCGGCGAACGCGGCCGCCACCTCAGCCTCGCCCTGCACCACGGATACCCGGTCCTCGGTGAAGATATTGCCCAACAGCCCTTGCAGGGCGTCGTTGGTATGGGGCGTGTATTCCGAGAGCTTGATCATGGCCCGGTTACCGGCGGCCAGGGCCGCTACCAGCGGCCCCAGGGAAAGCTGCAGCGGGTAGTTCCAGGGGGCGATGATCCCCACCACACCCAGCGGCTGGTACATCACCGACGCCCGGGCCGGCAGGAACAGGGGATGGACGCCGGCGCGCCGGGGCCGCATCCACCCCCGCAGGTGGCGGATGCTGTGGTTGATGCCGCTAACCAGCGGTATCACCTCGGCCAGCCGGGTTTCGTCGTGGCTGCGGTGGCCGAAATCAGCGGCGATGGCCCGGGCAAGATCCTCGCGGGCGCCCACGAGCGCCTTCTTCAGCCGGCGCAGATCCTCCCGGCGCTCACGCACATCGCGCATGGGCTCGCCGGCGAAGGCCCAGCGCTGGTTCTCGAAGGTGGCGTGCAGCGCCTGCCGCCACGAGGTCTCCGCCGTTTGGGCTACGTCCTGCATCCGCAATCCCCTGCCGCGGCGCCGCCGGCCGCGGCTTTTTTTGCTTTACCGGGCCGCTCAGGGTTCGCCGCCAGGCGCAGCTCCTACAGGGCAGGCGTTCCGGATGCCTTCCGTCTGTGTGGGAGCGGCGCCTCGCCGCGAATCGTCGCGACTTCCCCAACATTCCCGCGCCGGACGGGCATCGCAACGCCCTGCCCTTCCGGCTAGCCCGCTTGTCCGCTCAGCGGTCCCGATCCGCACGGCGCACCCTAGGAATCCTGCAAGTCTCCTTGTCCGTGCCGCTCCGGGGGCGCGGCGAGGTGCGGCGCGCGCACCGGTCCGTCGGGTGCGCGACGGATGGGTTAGCTCCTGCATCAGTACCCGCCAATTGCGGCGCCATCTGCGGCGGTTTCCGCCGCTCGGGATTCCGCCTCGGCGCCGGCCCCCGCTCGGTCCTCGCGGATCATGTCGCTGGCCTTCTCGGCGATGGCAATCACCGGCGCGTTGGTGTTGCCGCCCACCAGCGTCGGCATAATGGAGGCATCCACCACCCGTAGCCCCTCCAGGCCCCGCACGCGCAGCCGCGCGTCCACGACGGCGTCTGCGTCCCGGCCCATGCGGCAGGTGCCCACCGGATGGTAGATGGTCTCCGCCTTTCGCCGCACGAAGGCGCGAATCGCCTCGTCGCTGACGGCGTCTTTCCCCGGACGGATCTCCTGACCACGGTACTCGTCGAACGCCGGCATGGCGAGTACGCGGCGGGCGATCTTAACTGCGGCTACGTGTTTTTCCATGTCCCGGGCGTCGCTGAGGTAACAGGGTTGGATAAGTGGCGGCGCCGTCGGGTCGGCGCTGTGCAGGCCGATGAACCCCCGGCTGTGGGGCCGCAGATTGCACACGTGCAGGGCGAAGCCGTGACCGAGGAAGCTGTCGGACAGGTTGCGGCCGTGGGCGTCCAACTTGACGGCGGTGAAGTGGAACTGCAGGTCGGGCACGGATTCGTCCCCCGTGCTGCGAACGAACCCCCCGGCTTCCGCCGCGTTGCTGGTGAACATGCCGCGACCGTGGCGGAAATACCGGTACAGTTCCCGGGGCGCCCGCAACACGGTGCGCGGCGAGAGGCCGTAGGAGATCGCGCGGGTGGCCTTGTGGACGACCAGGCTATCCAGGTGGTCCTGGAGGTTGCGGCCCACCCCCGGCAGTTCGTGGCGTACCGGGATACCATGGGGCGTCAGCGTCTCCGGCGCCCCGATGCCGGAGAGCATCAGCAGCTGCGGGGTGTTTACCGCGCCGCCACAGAGGACCACCTCCGCCTCGCAGCGCAGTTCCTCGGCCACACCATCGCGCAGGTAGCGCACCCCTGTTGCCCGGCCGTTTTCCAGAATCACCCCGGTGGCCTGGGCGCCGGTGATCACACTGAGGTTGGGGCGGTTCATGGCCGGGTGCAGAAAGGCGTGGGCGGCGCTGTGCCGGCGCCCGTCCTTCTGGGTCACTTCGTAGAGGCCGACACCTTCCTGCCGGGGGCCGGAGAAGTCGTTGTTGCGAGGGAAGCCGGCCTGCACTCCGGCCTCCACGAAGGCGAGGCTGAGCGGGTTGGGCGAGCGCAGCGGCGCCACATTCAGCGGCCCGCCGACGCCGTGCCACGGCGTCCCCCCAGCCTCGTGATGCTCGGCCCGGCGAAAGTAGGGCAACATCGTCTCGTGAGACCAGCCCGGGTTGCCCAGCCGTTCCCAGTCATCGTAGTCGCAGGGGTGGCCGCGCGTGTAGCACATGGCGTTACTGGCGCTGCTGCCACCCAGCGTCTTGCCCCGGGGCCAGAACAGCCGACGGCCGTCCAGGTACTCCTGGGGTTCGGTGTAGTACTGCCAGTTCAGCCGCCTGCTCCACATGAGCCAGGCGATGCCGAAGGGCATGCGAATCAGCGGGTGGCGGTCCGGCGGTCCCGCCTCCAGCAGGCACACCCGCACGTCCCTGTCTTCCGACAGCCTCGCCGCCAGCACGCAACCGGCGGAGCCGGCTCCGACGATGATGTAGTCGTACATGGCCGTCCCGACCCGAACCTTCCTTCGCTCATAGTAACGCTTCGGGAAGGCTAGCCACAGATGGACATGAATGAATCGGATGTTTCGACAAAGAGATGATTGATGGGTCGCCGATGAACAGCGATCAAAGCGGACGCGGGCGTTGTGCAGAGTTCATGTCTTTGGTCCCTACCGGCAATCGTCCCGAGACGGCGCTCCGCGGTAGCGCTGTCGACAGCCGCGGGGTTGAGGCATTCTCGCCGGCCCCGACAGTGATACCCCTCCCGCATCGGCAACCAGCGGCGCCGTTGCTAGGCCTTGAATTCCACCTCCACGAAGGTGAATTCGGCATCGCCGGCGTTGACCACGTTGTGCTCAACGCCGGCCTGCCGGAAATACGAGGCGCCGGCCTCGAGGTCGGATGTGGTGGTCCCGGTTTCGGCCTCCAGCATCAGCTGCCCGGTCGTCAGCGGAACTACCACGTAGTCGTAAGCGTGCCGGTGCCAGCCGGTCTCGGCACCGGGGGCGAAACGCCACTCCGTCACGGTTACCCGGTCGTTGTCCACCTGGACGGTCGGCGTTGCCGCCGGTCGCTGTGCAGTCATGGCACCCCCGTTTGGGTCGTCACAGATAGGGCGGCGTACAGGCGCTGATCAGCTCGCAGTCCTCGTCGCCGATATTGCGGAAGCGGTGCGGGATGCGGCTGTCGAAATGGTAGGCATCCCCCGGACCCAACAGCTTGCGCTGAGTACCTACCGTCAGCTCCACCTGCCCGGAAATGACGATCCCAGCCTCCTCGGACTCGTGCCGCAGCATACCGCGGCCGGTGTCCCCGCCGGGCGGATAGTATTCCCGCAACATCTGCAGGCTCTTGCCCTCCACATTGCCCACCTGGCGGAACTCCAGCGGTCCGCTGGTGATCAGCGAGAGTTCGTCGCGGCGGAAAAAGACCCGGTCGGGGGACTGATCGCCCACCGCGAAAAACTCCGCCAGCGACATGGGCACACCGTCCAGAACCTTCTTCAACGACGCCACGGAGGGGCTGTTCTTGTTCTGCTCGATGAGCGAAATGGTGCCGTTGGTGACGCCGGCCCGGCGCGCCAGTTCACGCTGGGACAATCCGTGGGCCTGGCGGACCTGCTTGAGCCGCCCGCCGAGATCGAACGTGTGATCGACCTCGAATCCCTCATGGGACTGCGCTGACTGATTGTTCACGATTTCACATACCTCTCGCGTCCTTCCGTGGGTGACGGCGCAGCAACGTACCGCTTTGTGCCCGCGACCGCAAAAGGACGCGCTCCCGCCGCCGGCGCCGAAAGTGGCCCGGCGAGGCGACCTCGCGAGGAGGCTGTTATTATCAATTAAACGCTTACCGCCCATTTGTCCACCCCTTGGCGGCCTCACGAACGGTGATTGATTGCAACTAAAACAAAACGTGGCGCCGGTCACGTTTTGCGGCCAAATGGTGCGAACGCACTGATTTTGTGCGGTTATCGCACACCCGGTGCGGCACACCCCAACCCGTACCAGTCCCCGACGACACACCGATTCGAAACCGTCTTGACAACCTCTAAACCGTGCACCACTGTTTAAGAAAATAACCACCACCCGCCGCGCTGGACGGCCCGCAAGCCGTAGCGACGGGAACGCCGAGGAAGAAACAGACCGTGGACGAGCACCATCACCGTGGCGCTACGGGCACGTGTGAGGCCGGCCTCCGCACAGCGGCCTGCCCTGCCTCTCTCCTCCTCGGCGGATCCGGCAATGCCGGCACGCAATGCACAGGAGGAAAGCGATGAAGACGATGATCAACTGCGACATGGGCGAGAGCTTCTCGCTCTATCGCATGGGCGACGACGAGGGGATGATGCCGTTCATTTCCGCCGCCAACGTCGCCTGCGGGTTCCACGGCTCCGATCCCAATCACATGCGCAAGACGGTGGAGCTGGCCAAGGCCCACGGCGTTCGTGTGGGCGCCCACCCCTCGCTTCCCGATCTGCAGGGCTTCGGCCGCCGGGAGATGAAGATCCCGCGGGCCGAGCTCGCCAACATCCTCATCTACCAGGTAGGCGCGCTGAAGGGCTTCCTGGACGCCGCCGGCATGCCGCTGAACCACATCAAGCCCCACGGCGCGCTCTACGGCATGGCCGCCCGGGACGAGGAAGTGGCGAATGCGGTCTGCGACGCCGCCGACGTCTTCGGCGTGCCTCTCATGGGCCTCTCCGGCACGCAGCACGAGAGTGTCTACACCCAGCGCGGCCACCAGTTTCTGGCCGAGTACTTCGCGGACCTGGGGTACGACGACGACGGCAAGCTCATCATCACCCGCGAGCACGCCGCCGTGGATCCGGCCGTCGCCGCGGAGCGGGCCGCCCGTGCCGTTGAAACCGGCGAGACGGACTCAATCAACGGCAGGACGCTGAAGGTCCGCGCGGACACCATCTGCGTTCACTCCGACACGCCCAACGCCCTGGACGTGGCCCGCGCCGTGCGCGACGCGGTCGGCGCCCACATCGCCTGAGCCGGAGTGTGACGATGGCATCCATTTCCAAGGTTCTGATCGCCAACCGCGGCGAGATCGCCTGCCGCATCGCCCGCAGCTGCCGCTCTCTCGGCATGGGCAGCGTCGCCGTCTGCTCCGAGGTGGAGCGCGAGTCCCTCCACGTCCGGACCGCCGACGAGCACCGGGTGGTGGGGCCCGCCCGGGCGCAGCACAGTTACCTCAATATCGAACGCCTGCTGGGGGCGGCGGCCGAAACCGGCGCCGATGCCGTCCACCCCGGTTACGGCTTCCTGGCGGAGAGCACTCGCCTGGCCGATGCGGTCACCGGCGCCGGCATGACCTGGATCGGCCCGCGCACCGACAGCATTCGGGACATGGGCGACAAGGAGCGCGCCCGCCGCATCGCCGAGGAGGCGGGCGTGCCGGTGCTGCCCGGCAGCCAGCGCTTCACCGCCGACAATCTCGACGAGCTGGAGGCGGCCGCCCGGCAGATCGGTCTGCCGGTACTGGTGAAGGCCTCCGCCGGCGGCGGCGGCATCGGCATGCAGCGGGTGGACGACTTCTCCGCCCTGCGCAAGGCGGTGCAGTCCACCCAGGGGCTCGCCAAATCCAACTTCGGTGACGAGGCGGTCTTCCTGGAGAAGTTCGTCCCCCGGGCCCGTCACGTGGAGGTGCAGGTTCTGGGCCTGGGCGGCAACCGCGCGGTGCATCTCTTTGAGCGCGAATGCTCCATTCAGCGCCGCTATCAAAAAATCATCGAGGAAGCGCCCTCCCCGGCCGTGGACGAAAGCGTGCGCGAGCGCATGACCCGTGCCGCCGTCTCCCTCGCCGAGGCCCAGGACTACCACGGCGCCGGCACGGTGGAATTCGTGCTCGACGACGAGACCGGCGAATTCTACTTCCTGGAGATGAACACCCGCGTCCAGGTGGAGCACCCGGTGACGGAAATGATCACCGGCGAGGACATCGTCGCCCACCAGATCCGCATCGCCGCCGGCGAGGATTCCGGGCTGCACCAGGACCGCGTCAGCCGGCAGGGCCATGCCATGGAGTTCCGCCTCTACGCCGAGGACCCATTCAACAATTTCCTGCCCCAGCCCGGCCTCATCGAGGCACTGCACGTTCCGGAGGACGACCACGTGCGGCTGGATACCGGCTACGACAGCGGCAGCCGCGTCCATCCCTACTACGACCCGCTCATCGCCAAGGTCATCGTGCGCGGCGCCGACCGCGACGAGACCCGGGAGCGGGCGCTGGAAGTGCTGCAGCGCAGCCGGGTGGACGGCATCCGCACCAACCTGCCTTTCCTGGTCAACGTGCTGCGCACCGGCGCCTTCCGCCGGGGCGAGACGCTGACCTCATTCATCGCGGACTACGAGTCCGAGCTGCTCAAGGCCGAGTAACCAGCGCTGGGGAGGAAAGAAATGATCTATGAAGAACCCCGTTTCCTGCCGGGCGGCGACCGCTACATGCTCATCGAATTCGGCGACGAGATGAATCTCGAGCTGAACTTCCGTGGGCAGGATCTGGCAAACGTCGTCGCCGAGGAAAAGACCAAGGGTGTGCTGGAGACCGCACCCTGTTTCGCATCGACCCTGATCCACTACGACCCGGAGCTGATCAGCTTCGCCGACCTGAAACAGGAGATGGCGTCGCTCATCCAGCATCTGCGCCCCGCCGACGACATCGAGCTGCCCAGCCGGCTGTTCTACTTCCCCACGGTCTACCTGGACCCGTGGACGAAGGAATGCGTCGAGGACTACATCGCCAAGATCGCCAAGAAGACGCCGGACCCGGAATACATCGCCGAGCTAAACGGCCTGGACGACGTGAACCAGCTGGTGCGCGTGCACTCCGGCACCGAGTACTGGGTGGCATCCCTTGGCTTCTGGCCGGGCCTGCCTTTCACCATGCCCCTGGACCCG
>JASFMS010000065.1:0-7870 GCA_050117435.1 Ectothiorhodospiraceae bacterium
CCGCCAGACTGCCTCAGTCCTCAGTCCTCAGTCCTCAGTCCTCAGTCCTCAGTCCTCAGTCCTCAGTCCTCAGTCCTCAGTCCTCAGTCCTCACCTCGCAACCCGCCCCGTTGCCCTCTCTTTCAGCCGCTCCGGCAGCGGCATCCCCTCAAGCCGGGTCAGAACCATGTCCACCGTGCCCTCGCCGTCCTCCCATTGCTCCACCCTGACCGCCAGGTAGTGCAGTTCCGGGGCGCACCACATGCGGGTGACGGTTTCACCGTCTTCGGCGCGGCGAACCACTCTCACGGCGTGGAATTTCCCCAGCGGCGTGCGCACGGTTTCCTCGCCTTCGCGGCGCAGCCGGTAGGTTCTCAGGTGGCCGCCGTCGGCGATCCGGTACACCAGGGGGGAGGGGGCGTCGACGGCCAGGTCGTGCATCAACTGGAGAGGGGTAACCACACGGTCCATGGCATCGTCGGGTACCGACATGCGCCACGGCCGGTCGGCGACGTCGTTGAGCACCCAGCCCTCGGACCAATTGAACCGCAGTTCGACAACCCGTGCGTGGTCGCCGGTGCGCCGGTAGCGGTAGCGATCGGGGCGAAAGCCCGATGCCGTCACCCGGCCCTCGCTGATTTCGCGGACTTCGGCGTCGTAGAAGATTCGGGCGACGCCCACCGGGAAGGTGTGCAATCGATAGCGGTAGCGGCCGTCGTCCGGACGTTCCAGGCTCAGATGGGCCTCACCCAGCGTCAACGGCCCCTTGCGCAGGTCGAAGCGGGCCTGGAAAGGCGGGGGCGCCGTTGAGGCGGCTAGTGCGCTCACGGACAGAGTCAGTGCCAGAATCAGAATGGTGGTGAGACGCAGAACCGGCATCTCGCTGTCTCTTTCCCCGGTCGGGTGCCATCGGCCAATGCTGGCGGAGCCTCTCCGGCAGGTTGGTTACTGCGGCCATATTTCCACAGGCGACAGGACGGCGTCACCCCGTGCCGGCCAAGCGGTGCGGGGCGTTATTCGTCGTCGGTTCGCACCACCGGCGCCGTGGCGCAGGGTGCCCCGTCCAGCCAGACCACGCCGTCCCGCATGGCGACCCGACCCTCGGCGATCCAGCGCACGGCGAGGGGATAAATACGATATTCCTGTTCCTGAACCCGCTGTTTCAGTGTTTCCGGGGTATCTCCCGAATCCACCGCGATGCGCGCCTGGGCGATCACTGGCCCGGCGTCCAGCTCCGGCACGACGTAGTGAACGCTGCACCCGTGTTCGCTCTCGCCCGCCTCCAGCACACGCTCGTGGGTGTGCAGGCCGCGGTAGTCGGGCAGCAGCGAGGGATGGACGTTGATCAGTCGGCCGGTGTAGTGCGTGACGAACTCGGGCGTCAGTATGCGCATGAACCCGGCCAGAATAACCAGTTGCGGCGCGAAGCGGTCGATGGTTTCCGCCAGCGCGGCATCGTAGGCGCGTCGATCGGGGTACTCCCGGTGCGGAAGCACAACGGTTTCCAGCCCGGCGGCCCGGGCCCGGACCAGCCCGTAGGCGTCGCCCCGATTGCTGATAACGGCGCGTATGTCGATGGGCAGCCGGCCGTCGTTCTGCTGATCGATGAAGGTCTGCAGGTTGGTGCCGCTGCCGGAGATCAGCACCACGACGGGAAGGCGGACAGTGCTCATGTGCCGCCCTCGAAGCGCACGGCGGGAGCGCCGTTGTCGGTCTCCACCACGTCGCCGATGTGCCAGGCGCGCTCGCCGGCGAGCTGCAGCATCTGTACGGCGTCGCCGGCGGCCGGCGCCGGCACCGCGAAGACCATGCCCGCGCCGCAGTTGAATGTTCGATACATTTCCTGCCGCGACACGGCGCCGTTGTCCTGCAGCCAGCGGAATACGGCGGGCCACTGCCAGGAGGCTTCATCGATCCGCGCGCCGAGCCCTTCGGGCAGGACCCGGGGAAGGTTCTCCGGCAGGCCGCCGCCGGTGACATGGCAGATCGCCCTCACGTCCAGAGCGCGGGTGAGCTCCAGCGCGGCTCGCACATAGATGCGCGTCGGTGCCATCAGCGCATCCGCCAGAGTTTCGGCGCCCAGCGCGGAGTCGAGATCGGCAGCGGCATGCTCGACGATTCGGCGAACCAGGGAATAGCCGTTGGAGTGGACCCCGCTGGAGGCCACGGCGATCAGCGCGTCGCCCGGGATGACGCGGCTGCCGTCGATGATGTCGTCCTTCTCCACCGCGCCCACGCAGAAACCCGCCAGGTCATAGTGGCCGGCGGCGTACATGCCCGGCATCTCGGCGGTTTCGCCGCCGATGAGCGCGGCGTTCGCCTGCCGGCAACCCTCTGCGATGCCCCGTATTACGCTCTCGGCCACGTCGACGTCGAGTTGCCCCGTGGCGTAGTAATCGAGGAAGAACAGCGGCTCGGCCCCGGTAACGACCACGTCGTTGGCGCACATGGCAACCAGGTCGATGCCGATGCCGTCGTGGCGACCGGTCTCTATGGCGAGCTTGAGTTTGGTGCCGACGCCGTCTGTGCCGGAGACCAGCACCGGACGACGGTAGCGATCCAGCGGCAGTTCGAACAGACCACCGAACCCGCCGAGGCCACCGAGCACGCCCGGGCGGTGCGTGGCCGCCACGGCGCCCTTGATGCGATCGACCAGGTCTGCGCCGGCGTCGATGTCCACGCCGGCTTCGCGATAGGTCAGGCCACCCTCGTCGTTCTTGCTCACGGATCTGCTCCCGGAAAAAGGCGCGTATCTTAGCCCTGGACCATGGGGGACGGAAAGCGCGTCGGTCGTTGCCGATTCGGTGAACATGGTAACGTACTGACCTTCGCACAGGTGAGAAGGTGAGCAGGCGCGGTCGGCCACCGGTTGTTCCCCGACTGGCCGTGGATGGGCGGACGCGATGCGGACAGGGTGCGCGGCGCCGCGCCAACCCCCGCGGACGAAAGGTGCCCGATGTCGCCTGGCGCCGACCTTGGAGAGGACTTAGGAGATCGTCCGAGATGACCCGGACCCTGGCCATTGCCGTATTCCTGTTGGGCCTGACGATTGGCGGTGCATCCGTGGCGGCGCCGCTGGAGAACCTGCAGCAGGCGCGTATTCCGGTCGCGGACCAGGGTGCCGATACGCGGTCCGACGCGCTGGGCACGGCGCTGGGGCGCGTGCTGGCCCGGCTCACGGGGCAGCCCGATGTCGCGGGGCGCAAGGCAGTCGCGGGCTTGCTGGAGAAGCCGGAACGCTACGTGCAGAGCTATCGTTACGAGCAGCCGGACGAGGGCGGGCTGGAACTGGTGGTCACCTTCGACGGGCGTGGTCTGCGCCGGGCTCTGGTGGAGCGCGAGATTCCGATCTGGCAACCGGACCGGCCGTCGGTGCTGGCGTGGGTGGCCTACGACGGCGGCGACGGCCGTTACCTGGTCAGTGCCGAGGAGGGCGCTCCGGTGCGCGAGGCGATGCGTGACGCTGCAAAAGAGGTCGGGGTGCCGCTGCTGTTCCCGCTCATGGATCTTCAGGACCAGGGCGCCATCCGCTTCAACGACGTGGCGGGCGATTTCACCGACCCGGTGCTCGCCGCGTCCCGGCGCTATGGAACGCCACTGGTGCTGAATGCGCGAATACGGCGCCGCAACGGCCGCTGGGCAGCCCGCTGGACGCTGTATCGGGGCGGTACTCCGAGCACGTGGCAGACCACCGGCGACGCCCTGGAGCCTTTGTTCGCGGGCATGGCGCAGGGCCTCGCCCAGCGTCTCCGCCAGGATTATGCCGTGCTGCCCGACCTGACGCCCAGCCGTTTCGTCAACGTCCGCATCGTCGGTATCGACTCTCTCGCGGACTATGCCCGGGCGGAGAAGGTGCTGAGAAGCGGCGCCGGAATAACCGATGCGCGGGTGGACCGCATCGAGGGTGACGGCGTGCGTTTCCGCCTGGTGGTGAACGTTTCCGGGGAGCGCGTGATCCGGGATCTCGACCTCAATCCGGCGCTTGCCCGGGTGGAGCACTGGGCGCCGGACACGAAGGCCACGCCGAGCCGCCCCTCGAACGTCGAGGAATCGGGCTCCGCCGGGACCGACGGTGATGGCGAGGTCGCGGTGACCGCCGCTGCCGCGCCGACCAGCGTGCCGGAGGCCCTTGACGAGGATGCGGGTGGCGCCGGTCAGGCGGTGAAGACGCCCACGGATCCCATCTACCGCCTGGCGCAGTGACGCTGAGGCAACTGCCCAACCTCATCACGGGGCTGCGCATCGTACTGGTGCCGCCCATCGTGATCCTGATTCTGCGGCACGAGTATTCCCTGGCGCTGATACTGTTCATCGCTGCCGGTGTCTCGGACGCCCTGGACGGCACCCTGGCGCGCGTCGGGCGCTGGCAGACCGCCCTGGGTGGGGTGCTCGATCCCGTGGCGGACAAGCTGTTGGTCTTCGGCGTCTTTCTCTCGCTGGTTCTCGCAGGGCGAATGCCGGAATGGCTGTTCGCCGCGGCGCTGCTCAGGGATCTGGTAATCGGCGCCGGCGCACTGGCCTACCGCCTCAGAATCGGTCCGTTCGCGCCGGCACCGAGCCTGCTCAGCAAACTCAACACCTTGCTGCAGCTGTCGGTGGTGTTCGTGCTGCTGCTTCCCTGGCCGGGCGGAACGCCGACCGCGTCCCTGGTGGATGGACTCTTCGTGCTCACCGGAATCAGTATCGTGGCCAGCGGCGCCGGTTACGTGCTGGAGTGGGGGCAGCGAGCCGCAGCCGTTCGCCGTGAGCGGTTGACAGCGGCGTCCAAGCGGGCAGACTCTGCGATTGCTCACCGCCACCGATAGCACGCAATGACCGGATCCGACGCAGAGCGGGGCGCGCGGCTCAGGCAGCTTGCCCTGGACTTTCGCTGGGATGAGTCGGCGCAGATGGACGCCTTCGTGCCCGCCGGCAACGACGAGGCCGTGGCGGCGGTCAAGGCCGCCGCGGACGGCGTGGCGCAGCCCGTCTTTCTGTACGGGCCGGACGGCGTCGGCAAGTCCCATTTGCTGCAGGCGGCCTGTTCGCGGGCCACGGAGGCCGGAAGGACTGCCGTCTATCTGCCCCTGGCAGACATGTCCGACTGGTCGCCGGAGCTGCTGGACGGCCTGGAGAACGTTTCTCTGGTCGCCCTGGACGACGTCGGCTCTCTGTCGGCGCGGCGCGACTGGCAGGAGGCGCTTTTCTATCTCTTCAACCGGCTTCGCGATGCCGGCGGCCAGATGGTGGTTGCCGATCGCCAGCGTCCGGATGGACTCGGCTTCTCGCTTGCGGACCTCGTCTCGCGGCTGCAGTGGGGGCTGGTGTTCCGGCTGCGGGAGCTGGACGACGACGGTCGGCTGGAGGCCCTGCGCCGCCGCGCCCATGGACGCGGCCTGGAGCTGCCGGACGAAACGGCACGCTATCTTCTGGCGCACTATCCGCGCCAGACGCGCTACCTCTTCGGTCTGCTGGAAGAGCTCGATGTGGCGTCGTTGCAGGCCAAGCGCCGGCTGACCATTCCCTTCATCAAGAGCGTCCTCGGCGCGGCGGACTGACGCGGCCGGGCCCGGGTCAATGCTCGGATGCGCGGCGGCCGGCGCGCATGAAGACCATCACCAGCGTGAAGTACCCGACGCTCAGCGCGATCTCCGCCAGGCCGAGCGCCTGCTCCATCCCTTCCGCCGCGGCGCCGGCAACACCATGGACGAAGTACGCCAGGATGAGCAGCGAGCTCCACGCCAGTGTGTAGCGGCGGCCGTGAAGTATGCCGCGCACGGGCAGCAGAAGCGGGCCTACCATGACGATGAGCAGCAGCGAGCGAAGCTCCGGCGGTGGCGGCAGGAGCCAGAGAATCCGGGCCATTGTCAGCGCGACCAGGCCCAGAAACGCCGCAACGGCCGCAGCGTGCAGAATGCGTGACGTCATTCGCGCCCCCGTTGCAGTGTCATCGCGGCCTCGGCCACCCGCCGGCCCAGTGCGCGGCAGAGGTGGCGCTCGTCGTCGCTGAGCTGCCGGCCGCTGTCTTCGCCGGCCAGGTGGCTGGCGCCGTAGGGCGTGCCGCCGGTGGTCGTCCGATGCAGGGCCGTCTCCGTGTATGGCAGTCCCACCATGTACATTCCGTGGTGCAGCAGAGGCAGCATCATGGTCAGCAGTGTGCTTTCCTGGCCGCCGTGAAGGCTGCCGGTGGAGGTGAAAACGGCGCCGGGCTTGCCGGCGAGCACGCCGCTAAGCCAGAGCGAGGACGTGCCGTCGAGGAAATACTTCATCGCCGCCGCCATATTGCCGAAGCGGGTGGGGCTTCCGAGGCACAGTCCCGCGCATTCGCGCAGGTCCTCCAGATCCGCGTAGGGCGGCCCGGAGTCGGGAATCGCTTCTGTTACGGCCTCGCATTCCGCGGAGACCGCCGGTACCGTGCGCACGCGGGCCGCGGCGCCGGCAACGGATTCCACCCCGTGCGCGATCTGAGCCGCCATGGCGGCGGTGGCGCCGAAGCGGCTGTAGTAAAGAACCAGTATTTCCGCCACGGTGGTCACAGGATCTCGAGCACGTTCTCCGGGGGGCGCCCCAGCGCGACGCGCGCGCCGTTGACCACGATGGGGCGTTCGATCAGGCGGGGGTGTTCCACCATCGCGTGAATGAGGGCCGCGCGATCGAGCCCTTCGTCATCCAGGCCGTTGTCCGCGTATTCCTTTTCCTTGCGCCGCATGAGTTCACGCGGCTGCAGATCCAGCGCCTTCAGGATGCGGTCCAGCTCGGAGGCGTCCGGCGGCGTCTTCAGATACTCCACGACTTCCGGCTCCACCCCGCGGCTTCGGAGCAGTTCCAGGGTCTGCCGGGACTTGGAGCAACGTGGGTTGTGGTAGATGCGCACTGTCATAAGTCTAAGCGGGTTGCCGTTGACGGCCGGTCATCATACTACTCCAGACGGGCCGGTGTGATCGTTTCGCCGGGAGGGGCTGACTGCCGCATTGTCCCCCGTGGGGCGCGACATTCCAATTTCCCGGTGTTGCTCTACAATGGGGCGTGCCGCGCCGGGGCGCGGCGGAAGGAAATTGAGCGACCAGGGGGGTGCGCTTGAACAGTATTCGAAGCGCTCTGGGGAACACCATGGCGCGGCGACTGGCACTGTGTCTGATGCTGGGAGTTCTTGCCGCCGGCTGCTCGGTGCCGCCGGCCACCCATCAGTCCGCGCCGGTCCAGGAAATGAGTGACGCCCGTCAGGCGATTCAAGCGGCGAAGTCCGCGAACAGTGAGCGCTATACGCCGGAAAGCCTGCAAGAGGCAGAGCGCCTGCTCGACAAGGCGGCGGCCAGTCTGTCCCGCGGCGATTACCGGGAAGCCAGAAATGCGGCCCTGTCGGCACGCGAACACGCGATAGCCGCCCGCCGGGCGACACTCTCCATTCAGCGAATGGAATAGTCGTCAAGAGGGCATAATGGCGTCCGAGTGCATACGCTGCATCGTCTCCGGGACGGTGCAGGGAGTCTTCTTTCGGGCCACGACCCGGGAACGCGCCCGGGAACTCGGCTTGCGCGGCTACGCCCGCAATCTGCCGGATGGGCGTGTTGAGGTGGTGGCCTGCGGGGAGCCTGGCGCTCTCGAGCGTCTGGAGGACTGGCTCTGGGAAGGTCCGGCGCACGCGTCGGTAGCCGGTGTCGAGTCCGAGTCCGTCGAAGACCCGGGGGTCAAGGGTTTCGGCGTGCGCTGACCGTTCCCCGGGGAACGGGCGCTCCCTGCCGGCGCGTCGTGGGTTCCGGCCGGCGAACTTTACGGGCAGGGCAATCCGTGGAACCATATGGCGCCGGTCCGACCCGGCTTTTCGTGCCACCGTCACACGGCGGCCTGCAAGAATAATTGGTGCGTTGCAGCCGGATTCCTGTTCGTTCTGAGGTCATGAGGGAACCGATGA
>JASFMS010000066.1:0-7836 GCA_050117435.1 Ectothiorhodospiraceae bacterium
GATACATTGGCGTGCGAGGGGAACGGATACAGGGCGAAGAACAATAATGGTTCGCGTACTGGTGGTAGACGCAGACGCGGAGCGGCGGACCGCGGTGGAAGCCGTCCTGCGTTTTCTCGAACACGACCCCGTGCTGGCGGACGGCGACGAGGGCATACGGCAGGCCGCGAAGGAGGATAGCGGGTTTGCGGTAGCCCTGGTCGCGGAAGCCGACGACGACAGCCGGGGCAATGCCTGGCTCGGTGCCCTGTGGGACGAGTTGCCGTCGCTCCCCGTTTTTCTGCTGCGTGGGGAAGCCCATCGCGGGCCGCGCGGCGCCACGCTCGGCGCCAATGTGCTCGGTGCGCTCTCGCTGCCGCTGAAGCAGCAGGAATTCAGTACGGCGCTGCGGCAGGCCCTCAGCCGGAGTCAGGAGTCCGGCTCCACGCAGACCGTCGTAGCGGCGCCGCGGCTCGTCGGCGAAAGCGGGAGCATGCAGCGTGTTCGGCGGCTCATCGAGCAGGTGGCCCAGACCGACGCCAGCGTGCTCATCCTGGGCGAATCCGGCACGGGAAAGGAAGTGGTCGCCCGCCAGGTACATGCCCTCTCCGAGCGCCGTAACAAGCCGTTCGTGCCGGTTAACTGCGGCGCCATCCCCCCGGATCTTCTGGAAAGCGAGCTTTTCGGTCACGAGAAGGGCGCTTTCACCGGTGCCATTTCCGCCCGCCAGGGCCGCTTCGAGCTGGCGCAGGGCGGTACGTTGTTCCTGGACGAGATCGGCGACATGAGCCTGCACATGCAGGTGAAGCTGCTGCGGGTGCTGCAGGAACGAACCTTCGAGCGCGTGGGCAGCGGCAAGACCATTCAGGCCGACGTGCGCATCATCGCGGCAACCCACCGGGATCTGGAACAGCGCATCACCGACGGCGATTTCCGCGAGGATCTCTTCTATCGCCTCAACGTGTTCCCGGTGGAGCTTCCCCCGCTGCGGCGTCGGGTTTCCGACATACCCGTACTCGCCGAGGAGATCGTTCGGCGGATCGAGGCGGAGGGCCGAGGGTCGCTGCGTTTCTCCCCCAAGGTCTACTCGGTGTTGAGCCAGTACACCTGGCCCGGCAACGTTCGGGAGCTGGCGAATCTCATCGAGCGGCTTGCCATTCTGTGTCCCTTCGGTGAGGTGACCGTGGACGATCTCCCGGAGAAGGTTCTCGAAGCCGCGTCCCTTGCGCCGGAGGAATCGGAAGAAGCGGAACCGGGCAGCACGGCGCCGAGACAGCCGGAAGACCTCGTCGACACAGTGGATTTCAGCGGGGACGGCGGTGTCGACCTGAAGCGGCTGCTTGCGGACCTGGAGGTTCGCCTCATTCGCCAGGCCCTGGACTCCGCCAACGGCGTCGTGGCGCAGGCGGCGAAGATGCTCAATCTCCGGCGCACCACACTGGTGGAGAAGCTCCGCAAGTACGGCATCCAGCGCGAAGACGGGGCGACGACTTACTGACACCCGTCAAGTAGCTGCCAGTCCTGCCCCGGTTCGGACAACGTCGCTTCGGCTGGCAGACGTTTCGTTCGTGAATCTCGAGATCCCCCTCGCCAGCGCCGAGTCCTTGCCCGGGTCGGCAAGCCGTCACCCGTTACACGCCGCTTTGGCGATGCATGTCGCGGACCGTCGCGAATCGGTTGGCCCGCAATTTGCAGTCTCCGGGCAAAGGGTAATGCCGTGCGAGGTGACGCATGACTGACGTACGAATCCAGCAGGCGCTTCAGCAGCTGCGTTCTCTGGCAGGGGAGGCCGCCGGCAACAACGGACCGCAGCAGGCCGGCGGCACACAGCAGGCGGATTTCGCCGGCATGCTCAAGGATGCCCTGGGCACGGTGAACGATATCCAGCAGCAGTCCTCCGCCACCGCCGACTCGTTTCTGCGCGGCGAAAACGTGCCGTTGGTGGACGTCATGGTGGCGAGTCAGAAGGCCAAGGTGGCGTTCGAGGCCACCAAGGAAGTCCGTAACCGTTTCCTCGAGGCGTACCAGGAAATCTCGCGAATGCAGGTCTAGGGCCTGGCTCACGCGGAATTGAACGGACAGCGGCGAAGGATAGGTCGGGAGAAGAAGCGACATGGCGGAAGCAGCGACTCAGGCATTGGCGCAGGGCCGGGACGCGGCCGGCTCCAGGCACCCCGAAGAGGGCCGTCTGGGGGCTCTGCTGCGGGAGTACCTCGGTGACCGGGCGTTTCGCCAGCTTGCGTTGATCGTCGGCCTGGCGGCAGCGATCGCTGCCGGACTGGCGCTTTTCATGTGGGCCCAGGAGCCCGTGTACCGGTCGCTGTATGCCAACCTCCCCTCCGAGGACGCCTCCGCCGTCATGGACGCGCTCCAGGCGGCCAATATCCAATACCAGACGGACCCGAACACCGGCGCCATCATGGTGCCCGCGGACAGTGTGCACAAAGCGCGGCTCACCCTGGCCAGCCAGGGACTGCCGAACACCGGCGGCGTCGGGTTCGAGAGCCTGCGCCAGGATCAGGGCTTCGGCACCAGCAAGTTCATGGAAACGGCCCGTTTTCAGCGTGCGCTGGAGACGGAACTGGGCCGGACCATCACCAGCCTGAGGGCCGTCAAAACGGCCCGAGTGCACCTGGCCATTCCCGAGCACTCGGTGTTCATTCGCGACCGGCGTGAACCCCGAGCGTCGGTCACTGTTGGTCTCTACGCCGGCCGCACGCTCACAGACGGCCAGGTGAATGCCATCGTGAACATGGTGGCCAGCGCCGTTCCGGAACTGGCCACCGAGCGTGTGACCCTGGTCGACCAGCAGGGCGATCTGCTCAGCGGCGCCAGCAAAGGCGGGGATACGGGCGGGGCCAGCGGCGAACAGCTCAAGTTCAAGCACCGCGTTGAGGACGGCTACGTCCGCCGGATCGAGGACCTGCTGGCGCCCATGGTGGGTGCCAACCACGTCCGCGCCAAGGTGAATGCGCGCATCGATTTCTCCACCAGCGAGCGCACCGAAGAGCTCTACGACCCGGATCGCACCGCCGTTCGCAGCCAGCAGTCCACCGAGGAGCGCACCGACCGGCGCGATGGGGCTCAGGGCGTGCCGGGAGCGCTGAGCAACCAGCCCCCGGGTGCCGGAACCACCGCGCAGACCGGTAACGCCAACCAGAATGCCACCGGCAAACAGCAGGACGCCAAGACCACCACCATCGATTCCAGCGTCAGCGAGACGAAGAACTTCGAGGTGAGTCGCACGGTACGCCATATTCGCGGCAAGGCGGGTGCGGTGGATCGGCTCTCCGTGGCCGTGCTCCTGGACGAGCCCACCAGCACCGACGCCGACGGGAATGTGGTGCCGAAACCGCGTACACCCCAGGAGCTTGAGGAGATTCGTTCCCTGATCAAGCAGGCGGTGGGTTTCGTCGAGGCGCGGGGCGATACCGTCACCATCACCAGCGCGCCGTTCCAGGCCAAGCCCGAGGCCGAGCCGCTGGACACGCCGCTGTGGGAGCAGCCGTGGGTGTTCGAGGGCGGCAAGCTCCTGCTGGCCGGCCTGCTCGGTCTGGTGCTGATCCTGGCGGTCGTGCGTCCGTTGATTAACGGCCTGCTGGGCCGTGACCGGCCCGCACGGAACACTGCGTCCTCCGGCGGTGCGGCCTACGCGGCGGCGGAAGGCCCGGACGGCGAGCCGCGCCAGTTACCCGGTCCGGAACACGAGGCCTTGATGCACCAACACGCCCAGCAGCAGCTGCCGGGCACCAGCGGCTACGAGCAGAAGCTGCAGGCGGCCCGGGAAGTCGCCAGTGGTGACCCGGCGCTGGCCGCCAACGTGGTGAAGGGATGGTTGTCGCAGGATGAGTGAGAAAAACTCCGCGGTTTCCGGGGCCGAGCGGGCGGCCATCTTCCTGATGAGCCTGGGTGAGGATGAGGCGGCGGCCATCATGAAGCACCTCGGGCCCCGAGAGGTCCAGCAGCTCGGCGTCGCCATGTCCTCGATGAACAATGTGCCCCGGGAAGTGGTTACCCGGGTGCTGAACGACTTCGTCTCCACCGTCGAGGAACAGACGTCGCTCGGCATCGGCAATACCGACTACATACGCTCCGTTCTGGTCAAGGCGCTGGGCGAGGACAAGGCCGGCGGCATCATCGACCGCATACTCATGGGCGGCAACTCGCGGGGGCTGGAGCAGCTGAAGTGGCTGGATCCCAAGACCATCGCCGAGATGATCCGTCTGGAGCACCCGCAGATCATTGCCATCGTCCTGGCCTATCTGGATTCCGATCAGGCCGCCCAGGTGCTGAATGAACTGCCCCAGCGGGTGCGCCATGACATCGTCATGCGCGTTGCCACGCTGGAGGGCATTCAGCCCGCCGCGCTGAAGGAGCTCGACCAGATCATGGAGCGCCAGTTTTCCGGCAAGCAGCGGATCAAGTCCTCGAGCATTGGTGGGGCCCAGGCCGCGGCGAACATCCTCAATTACCTGGATTCCGGCATCGAGTCCTCGATCATGGAACAGATCCAGGATATGGATAACGACCTCAGCGATCGCATCCAGGACCTGATGTTCGTCTTCGACGACCTGGCCGAGGTGGACGACCGGGGTGTGCAGATGCTGCTTCGCGAGGTCAATTCGGAAACGCTGGTACTGGCCCTGAAGGGCGCCGACGAGTCGGTCAAGGAGAAGTTCTTCCGCAACCTCTCCAAGCGTGCCGCCGAAATGCTGGCGGACGATCTGGAGGCGAAGGGTCCGGTGCGCGTCAGCGAAGTGGAAACCGCCCAGAAGGAAATCCTGGCCATCGCCAAACGCATGTCCGATGAGGGGCAGTTGGCCCTCGGCGGCGGCGGGGAGGCATTCATCTGATGTCCCAGCAGCGTGTGATTCCGGGCGAACTGGGCGAGGGCGAGTCCGCCAGCCCCTGGCGCCTGCCGGACGTCAATGATCCGGCACCCCCGCGCGAGAAGAGCGGACTGCGCCGCCCCGGCATGAGCGTCGAGGAGCTGGAGCAGCTGCAGAAATCCGCCTACGAGGAGGCCTTTGCCGAAGGTCGCCGTGAAGGCTATGAGGCAGGCTTCGGCGAGGGCCGTGAAGCGGGCATGAAACAGGCCGAGAGCGAGGGTCGCAAGCTGGTGACGTCCCTCAAGGGTGTTCTCGACGCGGTGAGCGAGCCGTCGGCAGAGCTGGACGACGCCGTGGAGGACGAGCTGGTCACCATGGTGTTCGCCGTCGCCCAGCAGGTGATCCGTCGCGAGCTTCACACCCAGCCCGGCGAGGTGATCGCCGTGATTCGCGAGGCCGTGGCGCTGCTGCCCATGAACGCCCGGCAGGTTCAGGTCCAGGTTCATCCCGACGACGCCCGGTTCATACGCGAGGCGCTGGGCGAGGGCGATATGGCTTGGCAGCTGGTGGAAGACCCGGCAGTGAGCCGCGGCGGCTGCATCGTCAATACCCCGTCGTCCCGGGTGGATGCGACGCTGGAAAACCGTCTCGGTGCCATCGCCGCGGAACTGCTGGGTGACGACCGCCGGGACGACTTCCAGACCGAAACCCCACCAGAGGAATCGCCGGAATGACCGCCGAGGCCCGCAGCGAGCAATGGATTTCGCGGCTGCAGGAGCGCCGCGGACGGCTGCGAGCGCCCCGTCTCGTCGTGGAGGGGCAGTTGCGACGGATGGTGGGGCTGACCCTGGAGGCGGAGGGTTGCCAGGCACCGGTGGGTTCCCGTTGCACCGTGGTGGGCGCGGCAGGGGCGACCGTCGAGGCGGAGGTGGTCGGCTTCGCCGGAGACAGCCTGTATCTCATGCCGACGGGGTCGATTCACGGACTGACCCCCAACGCCCGCGTCATCCCCCAGGAAGAGGCGCTCGAGGCCCGGGTCGGCAGCGGCCTGCTGGGTAGGGTTCTGGACGGCGGCGGCGCCGCACTGGACGGCGGCGGCCCACTGATGGGCGACACCCTGGTTCCGCTCATGGGCCGCGAGATCAATCCCCTGCGCCGCGCGCCCATACGCGAGCCGCTGGATGTGGGAATCCGCGCCATCAACTCGCTTCTGACTGTCGGCAGCGGCCAGCGCATGGGGCTGTTTGCCGGCAGTGGCGTGGGCAAGAGCGTGCTGCTGGGCATGATGACCCGCTACACCGACGCCGACGTGGTGGTGGTGGGCCTGATCGGCGAACGTGGCCGGGAGGTGAAGGAGTTCATCGAGAATATTCTCGGTCCCGAGGGGCTTGCTCGTTCCGTGGTGGTGGCGGCGCCGGCGGACACATCCCCGCTCATGCGCATGCACGGTGCGCTTCAGGCAACCAGCATCGCCGAGTATTTCCGGGATCAGGGGCTGAAGGTGCTTCTGCTGATGGACTCTTTGACCCGCTATGCTCAGGCCCAGCGTGAGATCGGGCTCGCCATCGGCGAGCCGCCCACCACCAAAGGTTATCCGCCGTCCGTGTTCGCCCGGCTGCCCCAGCTCGTGGAGCGCGCCGGCAACGGCCCGGAAGGCGGCGGTTCCATTACCGCTTTCTACACGGTGCTGGTGGAAGGCGACGACCAGAACGACCCGGTGGCCGACGCGGCCCGCGCCATCCTGGACGGTCACGTGGTGCTCTCCCGGCAGCTGGCCGATAGCGGCCATTACCCGGCCATCGACATCGAGGCCTCCGCCAGCCGGGCCATGCTGAATATCGTGACCCCGGAACATCAGCAGGCCGTCCAGCGTTTCAAGCGCCTGTATTCCGTCTACCGGCAGAACCAGGACCTGATAAATGTCGGGGCCTACCAGGCGGGCAGCGATCCCCGCGTGGACGAAGCCATCGAGTATCAGGACGCGCTGATGGAGTTCCTGCGCCAGGATATTGGCGAAGCGGTGGATTTCCGTCACAGCGTGGATCAGCTGCAGGGGATGTTGAGTGTGGGGAGAGGACTGAGTGGTGAGTGAGTGTTTATGAAGGACTAAAGGACTCCGGCCGTCCTGCAGCGTTGTGGCTGGTGCGGCGAATCCGCGGATTAACGGATTAACCGACTGACTGACTAACGAACGAATCAACCAATTAGCGAATCAACCACCACAATGCCCAGACACAGATCCGAACGCATGGCGCCGGTGCAGCAGATTGCCGGCAAGCGGGCCCAGGACGCGGCGCGGCACTACGCCGCGCGGCGGGAGGCGCTGGAACAGGAGCAGGAGCGCCTGGCGCAGCTTCGCGGCTTTCGCCGGGAGTACGAGCAGAAGCTCTCCGTCACCGGTGAGGCGGGGATCGACGGTTACCGGCTTCAGGACTATCAGGTCTTCCTTGGCCGAATCGACCGCGCCATCGGCGAACAGGCGAACTCCGTGGAGCAGTTGCAGGCGGAGGTGCAGCGACTGCGGGATCACTGGCTTCAGGAGTGGGGCAATGCCCGTGCGCTGGAGCAGCTTGTGGAGCGCTACAAGAAGGAGGAGCGCCGAGCCGGCGAGGCGCGTGAGCAGAAGATGTACGACGAATTGGCGCAGCACCGACAGTCCGGGGGCTTCCCCGGTGGCGAGAAGTAGCCGCGCCGCGGTATTCCGAACGAGGGTGACGATATGGCTGGCATGACACCGGGCAATATCCTTTTGGAAGCGGCTTCCGGCGCCAAGGGCACCGGTAAGGGGGCGGGCAAGCTGCCGGGCGGTAAGGACGCGGCCGCGGACGAGGCTTTTCTCCAGGAACTGGCGCAGGGCGTCGAATCCCTGACGGGCAAGAAGCTGGACCCGGACGCTCTGGCCGCCTGGCTGCGCGGCGAGAAGACGGATTTCGCCGGTAAGGACGCCCTGATGTCCGTGCTGGACCCGCTCATGAAGGGATCGGCGAAGCTTGAGGACCTGGAGAGCGACCTGCATGCGGAGGATGCC
>JASFMS010000067.1:0-7740 GCA_050117435.1 Ectothiorhodospiraceae bacterium
GGGTTCACCCTCGAATGCTGCGTCTGTGGTGGGACAGGGGCGCGCGTCCGTTGAGGATTCGGCCCGCCTGGAGTTGCAGAGTCATTGTAGTTACGTTTACGTTAACGTCAATCCTGGCGCGGGCGCCAGCCCTGGTGCGCCCAGGCCACAATGCACCCTGACGGGAGATGGAGCATGGATCCTCGTAACAAGACATTTCTGGTGACCGGCGCCGGATCCGGGCTGGGTGCCGCGAGCGCCCGTGCGCTGGTGCGTGACGGCGCACGTGTGTTGCTTGCCGATATCAATGAGGAAGGCGGCTCGGCCGTGGCCTCCGAACTGGGTGAATCCGCCCGTTTCGTGAAGACGGACGTAACCTCCGAGTCCAGCGTGCAGGCGGCAGTGGACGCGGCCGTGGCAACGTTCGGGGCGCTGCACGGCGGCGTCAACTGCGCCGGGATCGTCTACGGTGGTCGAGTGCTGGATCGCGACGGCAACCCCCATTCGCTGGACGACTTCCGCCGCACGGTGGAGGTCAACCTTATCGGCACCTTCAACGCGGTGCGCCTGGCGGCCCAGGCCATGGCGCGTAACGAGCCGGACGCGGAGGGCGAGCGGGGCGTCATCGTAAACACCGCGTCCGTCGCCGCTTTCGATGGTCAGATCGGCCAGGAGGCATATTCGGCGTCCAAGGCCGGGGTGGCCGGTCTCACCCTGCCGCTGGCCCGCGATCTTGCCGGCCGCGGCATTCGGGTGATGACCATCGCACCGGGCATTTTCGAGACACCCATGATGGCCAGCCTGCCCGAGAAGGTTCGGGCCTCGCTGGGGGAGCAGACGCCGTTCCCGCCCAGGCTGGGCCGACCCGAGGAGTATGCGGAGCTGATGCGGCACATCGTTGGCAACGTGATGCTCAACGGCGAGGTGATTCGCCTGGACGGTGCTATCCGGATGGCTCCGCGGTAATCCGGTCAGGTATTTTCCGGCTGGACCGATTTTCGGGGTTGAACTAACGTTTACGTAAACGTAAATTGAAATCCAGGCGGCGACCGAGGGCGCTAACCGAGAAAATGCGCTCCAGGGTCGCCGCGCTGCCCGCCAGGCGCGGGTGGTGCGGAAGTTGGAGGAGGAGCGGGCCGGTCCATGCCAGACCGATACGTGGCCCACGCGGTTCGGCCTGCCGGGGCAACCCCCCGTCGTGCCGTGCGCATACATCGCCGGGGCCCGAATCCGGGTGCCGCGACCGCTGCTGAGCCTGTTGCGCCCATTCGGCGCCGGAGTCGGGTCAGCGGTCAAGCCCTCCTCGCCGAGGATCCCAGTGCGGGATCCACCGACACGCGGAAGCAAGGGGTTTAAGGCATGGCTGATTCGAATATCGGCGATGTGTTGCTGTCAGTGGACGACATTACGCTTTCGTTCGGCGGCGTGAAGGCGCTGCGCAACGTGAGCATGAGCGTCAAGGAGAACGAGATCTTCTCGATCATCGGTCCCAACGGCGCCGGCAAGACGTCTCTCCTCAACTGCATATCCGGCCGCTACCAGCCACAGCAGGGGCGGATCGCCTTCAATGGCGAGGACGTGACGGGATTCAAGCCCAACCGGCGTTGCGAGCGCGGCATCGGGCGCACCTTCCAGAACCTCGCCCTCTACAACCACATGACGGTGCTGGACAACATCATGGTGGGCCGGCACCACCTGCTGAAGAACAACTTTCTCACCGGGTCTCTGTACTGGCTTTCCGGCGCCCAGAAGGAAGAGCTGGACCACCGCCACGGTGTTGAGGACATCATCGACTTCCTCGAGATCACGCACATCCGCAAGGCCGTCGCGGGGACCTTGTCCTATGGCCTGCGCAAGCGCGTGGAGCTGGCGCGGGCGGTGGCACTGCGGCCTCGCATGCTGCTCCTGGACGAGCCCATGGCCGGCATGAATCACGAGGAAAAGGAGGACATGGCCCGCTACATCATCGACCTCAACGAGGAATGGGGGATGACGGTGATCATGATCGAGCACGACATGGGCGTGGTCATGGATATCTCCCACCGCGTGGCGGTACTGGATTTCGGCGAGCGTATCGCCGAAGGGCTCCCCGACGACGTCATGGCCAACCCGCGAGTACGGGAGGCGTACCTCGGCGAGCAGGACGGTGAGGCCTCGGGGAATTCGGACAGCAGGACACACGGCACGGTGGCGTGATGGTCGACAAGCACACGCAATACCCGGATATCGCGAAATACAACACCTTCCCCAAGCTGCTGGCGTACAACGCCAGGCAATGGCCGGAGGAGACGGCCATGCGGGAGAAGGAATTCGGCATCTGGAACGAATTCAGTTGGGGGCACTACAACGATACGGTGGAGCGCCTGGCTCTGGGCATGCACACGCTGGGCGTGGGCCGCGCGGACACCGTGGGCATCATCGGCGGCAATCGCCCGGAGTGGATCCACTGCGAGGTGGCCAGCCATGCCCTGCGCGCCATGAGCCTCGGCATATATCAGGACTCCCTCGGCAGCGAGGTGGAGTACCTCATCAACTACGCCGAGGTGAAGCTCATCTTCTGCGAAGACGAGGAGCAGGCGGACAAGATACTGGAGATCACCGAGCAGTGTCCGTCGGTGCAGCACATCGTCTACCACGACCCGCGGGGCATGCGTAAGTATGACGATCCGCGCCTGATCAGTCAGGAAGAGCTGATGCGCCGCGGCGACGAGCTGCGGCGCGCGCAGCCCGATCTCTATGACAACCTGATCGAGGCCGGCCGCGGCGACGACGTGGCGATGCTCATCACCACCTCGGGGACCACGTCCAATCCCAAGCTGTCCATGATGCAGGCGGGGCCATTCCTGGATCACTGCACCGCCTATCTTCGTGCCGACCCCAAGCATCCGGACGACAACTACGTCTCCGTGCTGCCGCTGCCCTGGATCATGGAGCAGGTCTATGCGGTGGCGCAGTCGCTGATAAGCCGCATCACCGTGAACTTTGTCGAGGACACGGAGAGCATGATGAGCGATCTGCGGGAGATCGGGCCCACCTTCGTGCTTCTCGCGCCGCGCGTCTGGGAGACCATCGCCGCCGACGTCAAGGCGCGGATGATGGAGGCGTCCCGCTTCAAGCGATACATGTTCGACCTGGGTATGCGTGCGGGCATGAAGGAGCTTGAGGCCACCGGCGGCCAATCGCGGCTTGCGTACTGGCTTCTGTTCCGCGCGCTGAAGGACCGACTCGGGTTCACGTATCTGCGCTCGGCGGCCACCGGCGGTGCGGCACTGGGGCCGGACACGTTCAAGTTCTTCCTGGCCATGGGCGTGCCGCTGCGCCAGCTATACGGGCAGACGGAGCTGGCCGGCGCGTACACCATCCACCGGGGTGACGACGTGGATTTCGACACCGTGGGTGTGCCCTTCGACAACGCCGAAATCCGCATCGACAACCCGGACGACAACGGCGTCGGCGAGATCGTGGCGCGCAACAGCGGGATGTTCCTCGGCTTCTTCCGCAACGAGGAGGCCACGAAGGAGGACGTCCACGACGGCTGGATGTACACCGGCGACGCCGGCTACATCAAGAAGGACAACGGCCATCTGGTGGTCATCGACCGTATCAAGGACCTCGCCACTACCTCCCAGGGCGCGCGTTACTCGCCGCAGTACATCGAGAACAAGCTGAAATTCTCGCCGTTCATTGCCGAGGCGGTAATCCTCGGCCACCAGCGCCGGTATCTCGCCGCGATGATCTGCATCCGCTACGGCATCGTGGCCAAATGGGCGGAGCAGCGAGGTATCGCCTTCACCAACTACACCAACCTGTCGGCGAACGAGCGCATCTACCAGCTCATCCAGGACGAGGTGGAGCAGGTCAACGCCACACTTCCCGAGTGGCAGCGTATCCGCAAATTCCTGCTGCTCTACAAGGAGCTGGACCCGGACGACGGCGAGCTCACGCGAACCCGCAAGGTGCGCCGCGGGGTCATTCAGGAGAAGTACGGCGAGATCATCGACGCGGTGTATTCCGAGCGTGACACGGTGCATGTGGATACGGTGATCACCTTCCAGGACGGCACCAAGTCGCCCATCAAGACGGACCTCAAGGTCGTGGACCTGGCGCCGGACGGCGGTACGCCGGCAGCCGGGGATAAACGCGCCGTGGGCGCCGCCTGAGCGCGGCAGAGGAGGAGAGAGAATGAACTGGGAGCTGCTCGGCCAGCTAGTCGTCAACGGCGTGATCGTGGGGACGCTCTACGGCGTCGTCGCCATGTGCTTCGTGCTCATTTACAAGTCCACCCAGGTGGTGAACTTCGCCCAGGGCGAGTTCCTGCTCATCGGCGCGTGGGTGTGCTGGGCGCTCATGGTGAAGTTCGGCCTGCCGTTCTGGCTGGGGTTTCTGTTCACCCTGGCCTTCATGTTCGCCTTCGGCGTGCTGCTGCAGATGGTGGTGCTGAAGCCGATGATCGGCGAGCCCATCATTTCCGTGATCATGCTGACCATCGGCCTGTCCATCTTTTTCCAGGCGCTGATGAGCTGGATTTTCGGTGAGTTCGCCAAGCCGTTCCCCCGGGTGTTCGAGGCCGACGCGGTGAACGTGCTGGGCCTGCAGGTGCAGCCTGCCTACCTCATGAGTCTGGTGATCTCGATCCTGATCATGGTGGGCTTCTACTACTTCTTCAAACATTCCCGCATGGGCCTGGCCATGCGGGCCACCGCCTTCGATCAGCAGGTGGCGCAGAGCCTGGGGATCTCCGTCAAGCAGGTGTTCGCCCTGTCCTGGGCCATCTCGGCCATGGTGTCGGCGCTGGCCGGGGTGACCATCGGCATGGTCAACGGCGTCAGCTCGGCGCTCTCTTTCTTCGGTATCAAGGTGTTCCCGGCGGCCATCGTCGGCGGTCTCGACTCCATCGTCGGGGCCATCGTCGGCGGGCTCATCATCGGCCTGCTGGAGAATGTGGCGGAGTTCGTCGACAGCCAGTGGCTGCAGCTCGGCAACCTCTACGAAATCGTGCCGTTCTACGTCCTGGTGGTGATCCTGATGATCAAGCCGTACGGGCTGTTCGGCACCAAGGACATCGAGCGAATCTGATTGGCCCTGAGGAGAGCAACGCATGGCACTGGGCGCTGACAGCATGCGGTGCGGGGAATTCCGCACCACCTACCAGTCGGACACGACCGTTTTTCCCACCCCCATGTCGCGAAACTTCGCCATCGCCGGGGTGGTTCTGCTGGCGTTGGCGCCGCTGGTGCTCAACGCCTACTACCTGAATCTCATGATTCAGATCGGCTACTACGGCATCGCCGCGCTGGGGCTCAACATACTGGTGGGTTTCACCGGCCAGATCTCGCTGGGGCACGCCGCCTTCTTCGGCTTCGGCGCCTTCGCCTCGGCGTGGCTGTACAACACCACCGGTATCCCGGTGGTTTTCTGCATCCCCCTGGCCGGTGTAATGACCACCGCGGTGGGCATGATCGTCGGCATTCCCGCGGGGCGCATCAAGGGATTGTACCTGGCAATCGCCACCCTGGCGGCGCAGTTCATCCTGGAGGACTTCTTCAATCGGGCGTCCTGGTTCACCGGCGGCTCGGCCGGTTCGCTGGCGGAGCCGTTTTCCCTGTTCGGCTACTACCTGGATACGGATCGAAGCTACTTCTACGTGGTGCTGGCGTTCACGCTGGTGATGTTCCTGCTCGGCACCAATCTGCTGCGAAGCCGTGACGGGCGGGCGCTGGTGGCCGTGCGCGACCACTATCTCTCGGCCGAGATCATGGGGATCAACCTCACCAAGTACCGCATCCTGTCCTTCGGTATCGCGGCGTTCTACGCGGGAGTGGGCGGGGCGCTGTTCGGCCACTATCTGGGCTTCGTCTCCGCCGAGGGATTCACCATCCTGCTGTCCATCCAGTTTCTGGGGATGATCATCATCGGCGGGCTGGGCTCGGTAATGGGCACGCTGATGGGCACCGCGTTCATGGTGCTGCTGCCGGAGGTGATGGATGGCGTCGTGGGTGGTGTGGGGAACTTCCTGCCCGGCGTGACGCAGGGTTTGGCCTATATCAAGGAGATGGCCATTGGTCTGGCGATCATACTGTTCCTGATCTTCGAGCCCGACGGGCTGGCGCATCGGTGGAAGCTGATCAAGGCTTACTGGAAGCTGTACCCGTTTTCCTACTGAAACGGCAGCCATGGGGCTCCCGTGATGGAAAGTCGGGCTCGGAGAGCCCGGATAAAAACGCAGAACCACCATTGTGGTGAGGAGGAGAGAGCGATGTTGCGCAAATCGGTGATTGCCGTAGGTACGGCCGTCCTCATGGGCGGTGCGGCACTGTCCGCGCAGGCGGAAATTCCCGTGGGTCATCTGGCGGCCTATACCGGTCCGACGTCCTCCGTGGGCAAGATCTACGGCCAAGGCGTGGAAGACGCCATCGCCTACATCAACGCCAACGGGGGTGTCGCCGGGCAGAAGATCGAAAAGGATACGGTGGACTACTCCTACGAGGCGCCACGGGCCATTGCCACCTACAAGCGCTGGAAGAGCTCGCTTGACCCGGTGGTGATCCAGGGCTGGGGCACGGCGGACACCGAGGCGCTGGTGCGCTTCGTGGCCCGCGACGAGATCGTCTACATGTCGGCCTCCTATTCCGGCCACCTGACGGATCCCACCGGCAAGTCGCCCCACACCAAGGCGGCGGCACCGTACAACTTCTTCTACGGCCCGTCCTACTCCGACGGCTGCCGCGCCATGGTGGCCTGGGCCAAGAAGGACTGGGAAGCGAAGGGGAATTCCGGCAAGCCCAAGTTCGTGCACATGGGCGACAACCACCCGTATCCCAATGCCCCGAAGGCGGCCTGCGCGGCCTACGCCAAGGAGCTGGGCTTCGAGGTGCTGAACCCCATCGTCTATTCCCTCTCCCCGGGTGACTTCAAGGCTCAGTGCCTGTCGCTGAAGGATTCCGGAGCGGACTACGCCTATCTCGCGAATACCTCCGGCTCGAACATCTCGTTGCTGAAGTCCTGCAACACCGTGGGTGTGGACACCCAGTTCGTGACCAACGTCTGGGGCTTCGACGAGAACGCCGTGCCGGCAGCCGGTGAGGCGGGTGACGGCATCGTCTGGCCCGTGGGCGCCGCGGTCTGGGGGACCGACGTTCCCGGCATGAAGACGATCAAGGAGATCGCCGGCGGCGACCAGCGCAAGGCGCTGCACTACATGCGCGGGGTCTGCTCGGTGATGTTCATGCGCGACGCCATGGAGATGGCGGCAAAGGACGGCGACATCACCGGTCCCTCGGTGAAGGCGGCCCTGGAGAGCATGAAGGACCACGTGCCGGCGGGCATGGAGGGTGTATGCCTGCCCCACACCTGGACGCCGGAGAATCACCGGGGCACCACGGAGGTCATGGTCTACCAGAACCACTACAACGGTGGCGACTTCAAGTTCGAGAAGCTGACCACCATCGACCTGCCCCGGCGCGAGGACTGGCTGGGCTGGTAAGCCCGGCGGCAACCGGCGGGCGGCGCGCGGCGCCGCCCGCTTCATACCGGACACGGAGGCGTGAGCGAATGTCTCAACCCGCTGAGACGATGACGGGCCGCGAGCCGGTGCTGTCGGTCAACAATATCGAGGTGGTCTACGACGAGGTGATCCTGGTGCTGCGCGGGGTCAGCCTCAACGTTCCGGAAGGGCAGATCGTCGCCCTGCTGGGCGCCAACGGCGCCGGCAAATCCACGACCCTGAAGGCCATCTCCGGGTTGCTTCGGACCGAGGACGGC
>JASFMS010000068.1:0-7733 GCA_050117435.1 Ectothiorhodospiraceae bacterium
AGGACGTGGACAGAACCCGCGCCGTCGCCGGTGCCGCCGAGGATATCCAGCGCACGCTGGAGGCGTTCGCCCTGACCTGGGACGGACCGGTTATCCGTCAGAGCGCCAACGACGAGCTCTACCAGGCGGCACTGGAGCGGCTGATACGAAACGATCGGGCGTTTCCCTGCGGCTGCACCCGCAAGGAAGTGATCGCCGCCGGCAGGCGCGGACCGGCGGGCGTGATATACCCGGGCACGTGCCGCGACGGACTGCCAGCGGACAAACACGCCAGGTCATGGCGCTTCCGCGTTCCTCGTCTGGGCGTGAGCTTCGAAGACGGTCTGCGCGGTCCCGTGACGGTGGACGTGGCCGAGTCCATCGGCGACTTCATCGTTCGCCGGGCGGACAACCTCTTCGCCTACCATCTGGCCATGGTAGTGGACGACGCCGCCCTCGGCGTTACCGACGTGGTCCGCGGGGGCGACCTTCTGGACAGCACCGCCCCCCAGATCGTGCTGCTCGATGCGCTGGGCGAACCCGTGCCGCGCTATCTCCATCTTCCGGTTGCCGTCAATGCGGAGGGAACGAAGCTCAGCAAGCAGACGGGTGCGCCGGCGATCCGGGCCGAGCGGGCAGCCGATGTGCTGAACGACGTGCTGAGTTTTCTCGGCCATCGCCCTCCCGCGGAACTCCTCGGTGCACCGCCCCGGGTGCAGCTCGAATGGGCCCTGGAGCAATGGGACAGGAACAGCCTGCCTCGTGACGAGGTCATTCGCGCGCCCGCCGAATAGGCGGCTTTCCCGCGTTGTGCTACTTTTGGTAACAGGATCGGGCGAGCGGTAGAGACCGGAAAAAAACCGGCCGGCCCGCCCGCCGTGTGCCCGTAAACGTTGGCACACGACACTGGGGAGGAGAGCGCAATGTCCCACGACTACGGTGCGGGCGGATACAGCCTGTTGCTGTTTCTGTTCGCGGTGCTCCTGTTCGCCTCGCCGTTCGCGGCCTGGTGGGCGTCGCAGTCGCCGCCGTGGTACACGCCGTACCTGATCTGGGTAGTGCTGATCGGCGCCACCGCACTGGCGGCCCACCGGTCGAGGCGGCATGACGTTTAACGTCGCAACGCTGTTCGTCATCGCGGTTGCCTATCTGCTGCTGCTCTTTCTGGTCGCCTATGCAACGGAGCAGCGCTGGCTGCCGGCGCGCCTGGTGCGGCATCCCGCCGTCTACGTCCTCTCGCTGGGCGTCTACGCCACCACCTGGAGCTACTACGGCAGTGTCGGTTTCGCCGACCGCCAGGGCCTGATGTTCGTCACCATCTATCTCGGTGTCGCCCTGGTCTTCACCCTGGGACCGGTACTGCTGGCACCGCTTCTGCGTCTGACACGCACCCATCAGCTGACATCCATCGCCGACATCTTCGCCTACCGGTTCGACAGCCAGCTGGCCGGTGTTCTGGTGACGCTCACCATGCTCACCGGAAGCCTTCCCTACATCGCCCTTCAGATCCGTGCCGTGGTGGAGTCCACACAGGTGCTCAGCGGCGAGTCGTCCGCCGGCACCATCGCCCCTGCCTTCTGCGTCATGGTAACGGTGTTCACCGTCATCTTCGGCGCGCGGCACGTGACGCCGCGGGAGAAGCACACCGGCCTGGTGGCGGCCATCGCCTTCGAGTCGCTGCTCAAGCTCGCCGCGCTGCTGACGGTGGGATGGGTGGCGCTGAAAACCGCTTTCGGCGGCCCTGTCGGGCTGAATCAGTATCTGGATGCCAATCCGCAATTGCTGGAAGCCTTCTTCCGACCGGTGGACAGCGGACCGTGGGGGGCGTTGCTGTTCCTGGCATTTGCCGCCGCGTTCCTGCTGCCCCGTCAATTCCACATGATGTTCACGGAAAACCTCAATCCCGCGGCTCTGAGAACGGCGAGCTGGGGGTTTCCCCTCTACCTCCTGCTGCTCTCGCTGGCGATTCCGCCGATACTCTGGGCGGCGCATGCGCTGCAGCCGCAGACCACTCCGGACTATCACGTGCTGGGCATCGCCATGCTGAGCGCGTCGCCGGGCCTGGCATTGAGCGCATACATCGGCGGCATCTCGGCGGCCAGCGCCATGATCATCGTCAGCACGCTGGCGCTGTCCTCCATGACCCTGAACCACCTGGTGCTGCCGCTGTTCCGCCCTGACCCGGAGCGCGACTTCTACGCGGGGCTGCGCTGGGCGCGGCGGGTCGTGATCGCCGCGGTCATCGGCGCCGGCTATCTGTTCTACCTGTTCCTGGAGCGCAGCGAGGGCCTGGTTTCGTGGGGCCTGATCTCGTTCCTGGCCATGGCACAGTTCATACCCGGCCTCGTCGGCGTCCTGTACTGGCCCCGCGCCACTCGGACCGGCGTGGTCGCCGGGCTGTGCGGCGGCGGCGGCATCTGGCTGATCAGCGTCCTGATACCGGCGCTCACCGCGCTGGGGCCCGTGCGCATTGCCGGCGTGGATCTGGTGGTCAACCAGAGCGTGGACCACTACTCCGCCGTCACGTTCTGGTCCGTGGCGGCCAATGCCCTGCTGTTTGCCGTCGTCTCTCTGCTCACCCGCCCCACGCCCCGCGCCCGCGAGGCCGCCGCCGCCTGCCGCGACGTGAGCACCAGCATTCCGCAGGGGGCGCTGGTGGCCCAGTCACCGGCCCAGTTCGCCGACCGCCTGGCACCCGTCACCGGGCGGGAGGCTGCCCGGGCCGAGGTGGACCGTGCACTTCGGGATCTGGGTCTGGAGTGGGCGGAGTCACGGCCGGACCGGCTGCAGCAGCTGCGGGAGCAGATCGAGCGCAACCTCTCCGGCATGATGGGTCCCGTGCTGGCGCGACTCATCGTGGATGAACGGCTGCAGCTGGATACCGATACCCGCAGTGCGCTGGCGCAGAACGTACGCCTGGTGGAAGAGCGCCTGGAGCGGTCACGCAGCCGCCTGCGCGGCCTCGCCGGCGAGCTGGACCGTCTGCGCCGCTACCACCGCCAGATCCTGGAGGACCTTCCTCTTGGCGTGGTGGCGGTGACGCCCGCCCGGCGTATCGTGCGCTGGAACCCGGCCATGCAGAAGCTCACGGGAATCGCCGCCAATCGCGCGGTGGGGCTGCTTCTGGACAACCTGCCGCCGCCCTGGGGCAGCCTGCTGGACGGATTCCTCGCCGACGACGCGAGCCACGCCTACAAGCGCCGGCTGCAGACCGATGGTCCACCCCGGTGGCTGACACTGCACCGGGCGTTCATCGGCGAACCCGGTCACGGTGAAACCGGCGACAGACTCCTGCTCGTGGAAGACGTCACGGATCTGCAGCGGCTGGAGGAGGAGCTGGCGCACAGCGAGCGCCTTGCCTCCATCGGCCGGCTGGCGGCCGGCGTGGCTCACGAGATCGGCAACCCAATAACGGGCATTGCCTGCCTGGCCCAGGAGATGCGCGAGCAGGTCGCCGGCGGCGAGCTGCAGGAACAGGCGGAACAGATCCTGGAGCAGACCCAGCGGATCAACACCATCGTCCAGACTCTGGTGAGCTATGCCCATGCCGGCGACCGCGGCGAACGGGAACCGGTGACGGTAAGTCTCCACGCGGCGGTGGAAGAAGCCCGCCGCGTGGTTCACCTGAGCAAGCGCGGACGCAGCGTCACGTTCGAGAACGCGGTGCCGGAGGACATTCTGGTGGTTATCGATTCCCAGCGGCTGATCCAGGTCTTCGTGAATCTCTTCACCAACGCCGTGGACGCCTGCGAAGGTCTGGGCCGGGTGGAAATCCACGCGACCCGGAACGGCTCGAGAGTCGATGTCAGCGTATCCGACAATGGCCCCGGCATCCCGGCCGGGCTGCAGGGAAAAGTGCTGGAGCCCTTCTTCACGACCAAGTCACCCGGCCAGGGCACGGGGCTCGGGTTGCCGCTGGTGTACAACATCATCCGCGAATACAACGGGGAACTGGCGCTAGGCCCCCGGGGGAACGGCAACGCGCACGGCACCGAAGTGCGGTTCGACCTGCCCGGTGCCGCGCCAGTGCAGAACGAGGCGAATCGCCATGCCTAAGGTCCTGGTGATCGAGGACGAATCAGTCATACGGCAGTCGGTGGCGAGACTGCTCGGCCGCCACGGCATGACCGTCCTCACCGCGGAATCCGTGGAGGACGCCGAGGAACGCCACGGCTTCGCCGGTCACGACCTGATACTCGCCGATCTCCGGCTTCCCGGGCGGCCGGGAACCGAAGCGATCCGGCTGGGTGAGGGCACGCCGGTCATCATCATGACCAGCTACGCCAGCGTGCGCTCGGCGGTGGACGCCATGCGCGAAGGGGCACTCGATTACATCGCCAAGCCCTTCGACAACGACGAGCTTTTGATCACGGTCCGCCGCGCGGTCAAGGAAAACAACCTGGAGCGGCAGAACGCGGCGCTGCGCGCCCGGATCGATGCGGACTACCCGGTGGGCGGCATCATCGGCTCCTGCAAGCCCATGCGGGAGGTGTTCGAGCGCATTCGCAAGGTGGCCCCCACCGACATCTCGGTGCTGATCCTGGGGGAATCCGGCACGGGCAAGGAGCTGGCCGCCCGCGCCGTGCACGAGCAGAGCGAACGCCATGAAGCCCCGCTGGTAGCGGTGAACTGCGCGGCGATCCCCGAATCTCTTATCGAGGCAGAGCTCTTCGGGCACGAGAAGGGCGCGTTCACGGGAGCGTCCGGAGCCCGCCAGGGCCTGGTGGAGGCAGCCAGCGGCGGCACCCTGTTTCTCGATGAAATCGGCGAACTGCCGCTGCCGGCCCAGGCAAGACTGCTGCGGGTCCTGCAGGAGGGGGAGATCCGCCGCGTGGGATCCTCGCGCTCTCACCGCGTGGACGTGCGCCTGGTGGCGGCCACGCATCGCGACCTGGCGCGCATGGTGGAACAGGGTCAGTTCCGGGAAGACCTGTATTTCCGCATTCAGGTAATGGAAATCCGTCTGCCCCCGCTGCGCGAACGCGGGGAGGATCTGCTTGAGCTGTCCCGGTTCCTGCTGGAGAAGACCTGCCGGCGTCTGAACCGTCCCCCCATGCGTCTGAGCGACGACGCGCTGCGGCAGATCCGGGAGTACTCCTGGCCGGGCAACGTCCGCGAGCTGGAGAACGCGGTGGAACGGGCGGTAATCCTTGCCGACACCACGGTCATCACCACCGATCTGCTGGCGTTGCCCGCCACGGAGAAGCCGGAGCACGCCGACGCGACGGATCTCTCCATGGACCTCTCGCTGGAGGACTATTTCCGGGAGTTCGTGCTCCGCAACCAGAATGAGCTGACCGAGACGGAGCTGGCGCGACGGCTGGGCATCAGCCGCAAGGCGCTCTGGGAAAAGCGCCAGCGCATGGGGATACCGCGACCACGGAACCCGGAGGGCTGAGCGCGGGTCAGCTGGGTAGAACGCCGGGACAGGGTGTTACGGTTCGTAGCAATGTGTTACCAAGTGTGACACCACGACGGCATGCCGCGGCGGACGGACCACAGGTAAGGGCCCGTATCGCGGGCGTCGGCAACGCCGGGAACGATAATTGCCCTTCCACGGCGAAGCGCCGCGCCGGCGGCACCGGACCCGCTGCCGCGGGGTATCGGGGCTCTGCTAGGCTTAGCGGTGGCAGGGCGGCCGCTGTCGAAAAAGAATCCGGGGCACCGGACGCCTGAGGCCGCAAGTGCAGCGCCGACCGTAAGCGTCCGCCTCTCACGGTCCTGGCTGCCGCGGTAAACGAACGTTTCGCAACATGGGAGGAGAAACAGGATGTCCGATAGCAAGGTCTACCCTGTACCGTCAGACGTCGCCAGCAATGCCCTGCTCAACCGCGAGCAGTACGAGCAGATGTACCGCCGCTCGCTGGATGAGCCGGAAAGCTTCTGGGCGGAGCAGGCGGAGAATTTCCTGACCTGGTTCAAGAAGTGGGACCGGGTGACCTTCTCCGACCTGGAAAAGGGCGACATCCGCTGGTTCGAGGGAGGCAAGCTCAACGCCTGCTACAACTGCCTGGACCGCCACCTGGATACCCGCGGTGACCAGGCCGCCATCATCTGGGAGGGCGACGAGCCGGACCAGGACAAGCAGATCACCTACCGCGAGCTGCACGACGAGGTCTGCCGGCTCTCCAACGTTCTCAAGGAGCGTGGTGTCAAGAAGGGTGATCGGGTGTGCATCTACATGCCGATGATCCCGGAAGCGGCGGCCGCCATGCTGGCCTGTGCCCGCATCGGCGCCGTGCACTCCGTGGTATTCGGGGGCTTCTCGCCGACGGCCCTGCGCGACCGCATTCTCGACTCCGACTGCCGCACGGTCATCACCGCTGACGAGGGCATTCGCGGCGGGCGCAAGGTCCCGTTGAAGCAGAATGTGGAGAAGGCGCTGGCCGAGTGCCCCAACGTGAGCACCGTGGTGACGGTGCGCCATTCCGGGGGTGACGTCACCTGGAACGACGATCGTGACGTGGACTACGCCAAGGCCGTCCAGGGCGCTTCGGCGGACTGCCCCGCGGAGGAGATGGACGCCGAGGATCCGCTGTTCATCCTCTACACCTCCGGCTCCACCGGCAAGCCCAAAGGCGTTCTCCACACCACCGGCGGCTACCTGCTCCAGGCCGCCATGACCCACAAGTACGTCTTCGACTACCACGACGGCGAAGTGTACTGGTGCACGGCCGACGTGGGCTGGGTCACCGGCCATTCGTACATCGTCTACGGGCCGCTGGCCAACGGCGCCAAGACGCTGGTGTTCGAGGGCGTGCCCACCTACCCGGACGCCTCGCGCTTCTGGCAGGTCGTGGACAAGCACCAGGTGAGCATCTTCTACACCGCGCCCACCGCCATCCGCGCGCTCATGGGTCAGGGCGACGAGCCGGTGACGAAGACCTCGCGCAAGAGCCTGCGTATCCTCGGAACGGTGGGCGAGCCCATCAACCCCGAGGCCTGGGAGTGGTACTACCACACCGTGGGCGAGGACCGCTGCCCCATCGTGGACACCTGGTGGCAGACGGAAACCGGCGCCATCATGATCACGCCGCTGCCCGGGGTAACGGATCTCAAGCCGGGATCCGCCACGCTGCCGTTCTTCGGCGTGGAGCCGCAGCTGGTGGACAACGACGGCAACCTGCTGGAGGGCGCTACCGAAGGCAACCTGTGCATGGCCCGGTCCTGGCCGAGCATGATGCGTACCGTCTACGGCGACCACGAGCGCTTCATGAACACGTACCTGACCCACTACAAGGGCAAGTACTTCACCGGTGACGGCGCCCGGCGCGACGAAGACGGCTACTACTGGATCACCGGCCGCGTGGACGACGTGATCAACGTCTCCGGCCACCGTATGGGTACGGCGGAGGTGGAAAGCGCCCTGGTGCTTCACGAAAAGGTGGCCGAGGCCGCCGTGGTCGGTTTCCCCCACGACGTCAAGGGTCAGGGCATCTACGCCTATGTGACGCTGGTCAGGGGCACGGAGCCGTCAGAGGAGCTGCGCAAGGAGCTCTTCGACCTGGTGCGCCAGGAAATCGGCGCCATCGCCAAGCCCGATGTCATCCAGTGGGCCCCGAGCCTGCCCAAGACCCGCTCCGGCAAGATCATGCGCCGCATCCTGCGCAAGGTCGCCACCAACGAGCTGGATAGCCTGGGCGACACCAGCACCCTCGCCGACCCGTCGGTGGTCGAGGAGCTGATCGAGAATCGGGCGCACAAGTAGCTCGGACCTGAGGGTCCTTAAAAAACGGCCGCCCTGAGGCGGCCGT
>JASFMS010000069.1:0-7672 GCA_050117435.1 Ectothiorhodospiraceae bacterium
TGGCGCCGGCGACGCCCTCGGAAGGCTTCGAGATGGCCGTCGAGGCGGTAAGAATCGCAACGCGTTACATGACGCCGGTGATTCTTCTTGCCGACGGCTACGTGGTTAACGCCTCGGAGCCGTGGCAGATTCCGGATGTTGCGGAGATTCCGGCATTCCCGGTGCGCTTTCATGTCGATGCGGAGGGCTTTCAGCCGTTTCTGCGGGACCCGGGGACGCTGGCGCGCGTATGGCCCGTTCCCGGAACGCCGGGCCTCGAGCATCGCGTTGGCGGCCTGGAGCGCGACTACGACTCCGGCAATATCTCCTACGATCCCGAGAACCACCAGCGCATGACCGACGTGCGTGCCGGCAAGGTGGCCGGTGTGGCGGCGGATATTCCTCTGCAGGACCTAGACGCCGGGCCGGAAGCCGGGCGCGTCGCCGTGGTGGGGTGGGGCAGTACCCATGGCGCGATCAACGAGGCGGTGCGCTGGCTCAACGGCGAGGGGCACGCCGTCAGCCACATTCATCTTCGCTACCTCAATCCCCTGCCTTCCAACCTGGGAGAGCTGCTGACGCGATTCGACCGCATCGTCGTGCCGGAACTCAACGACGGGCAGCTGGTCAACGTCCTGCGCAGCCGTTACCTGTTGCCCGCGGAAGGACTGAGTCAGGTGACCGGGCTGCCGTTCAAGGTGGCCGATCTCGTCGAGGCCATTCGCCAGAGACTGGAGGACTGAATGGAAGCCACCGCCGCCAAAGCGAGACCCGCCGATTTCGCCTCCGACCAGCAGGTGCGCTGGTGCCCGGGATGCGGCGACTACGCTATTCTGAAGAGCCTCCAGCGTATGCTCGCTCAGGCCGACGCCAGGCGTGAAAATCAGGTGTTCGTGTCCGGCATCGGCTGCTCCTCGCGGCTGCCGTATTACATGGATACCTACGGTTTCCACACGATACATGGCCGCGCCCCGGCGGTGGCCAGCGGTGTGAAGCTGGCCAATCCGGGGCTGGACGTGTGGGTGATCACGGGTGACGGCGATGGCCTGTCCATCGGCGGGAACCACCTTCTGCACGCGCTGCGCCGCAATCTGAACCTGCAGATCCTGCTGTTCAACAACGAGATCTACGGCCTTACCAAGGGGCAGTTCTCGCCCACGTCCCGACCGGGAACCCGGTCGCCCTCCACCCCGGACGGCTCGGTGGACGCGCCCGTGGCACCCGTCGCGTTCGCCCTCGGCGCCGGTGCGCCCTTCGTCGCGAGGGCCGTGGATAATGATCAGACTCACCTGCCGGAGATTCTGCGCCGGGCCTATGAGTACGGCGGCGCGGCATTCGTGGAGATTTTTCAGAACTGCATCGTCTACAACGATGCGGTATTCGGCGAGTTTACCGACCGCGACGTCTCGGCGGATCGGCAGCTCCATCTGCGCCACGGCGAACCGATGATATTCGGCGCGGACCGTGACAGAGGCATCCGCCTCAACCCGCGTACGCTGACGCTGGATGTGGTAATGCTGGGAGAGGGCAGCGCGAGTGAGGAGGACGTTCTCGTGCACGACGAGACCAATCCACTCCTGGCAAATCTGCTCGGTGCGATGCAGCCGCCGGAGTTTCCGGTGGCAATGGGTGTTCTCTACCGGGCCCCCGAAACGGGAAGTTACGACGAGCGTCTGCGCGAGCGTGGTGGGCGCGGTCGACCGGCTCCGGACGATGTCTCGCTGAATGCGTTGCTGCGTGGTGGCGCCACGTGGACGGTGAGGTCCTGAGCCGCCCTTGCGGTGAGGTCGCGAGGTCTCAGAGCTTGTGAGAAATCCGGACGCCGCAGCGAGAGCGTTCGGTGGCGTTCGCAAGTAGGCGGGCGATCTTTCACAAACCCTCAGGCCACCGTTGGAGTCCGGCTGAGGGGGACGCGCTGGGGAACGCCGTTGAGCAGTACCTGGTCCGGGGCGAGCCGCTGGGTGGCAACCTCAAGGCCGGCCGTTCGCGCCCGCTCGCCGAGCACCTCCCGCAAGTGTCCCGCCAGTGCACGGTGCTCCTTCACGTGCAGCACCTTGTAATCGTCGTCGGCGGGAAGCGGATGGGTTTCCGCAAGCAACTCCTTTCGGTGCCACGTCGTCTTTATTGGCTGATTGACGATGCGCACCGGCGTTCCGCGCGGAATCCGCGGGAACAGCGACGCGATATCCTCCGGATAGAGCCTCATGCAGCCGTGGGACACCCGCATGCCGACGCCCGCGGGGCGGTTGGTTCCATGAATCAGGTATCCCTTGCGATCGAGAACCAGAACGTATTCCCCAAGTGGGTTGTCCGGGCCCGGAGGCACCACCGGCGGCAGAGTCTTGCCTTTCTTCGTTGCTGCTTTGCGAATGGAGGCTGGCGGGTACCAGGTGGGTTTCGGAATCTTGTCCGTCACCTTTGTCAGACCGAGCGGCGTGTCCCAGTCCTGCCGTCCGATGCCGACCGGGTGGGTTATTACCTTTCCCGGGGAATTCTCCGAACGGGGCGGATAGTAATACAGGCGCATCTCGGGCACGTTGACGACGATGCCCTCCCGCGGCGCGTCCGGAAGAATGAAACGTCGTGGCAGGCTCACCCGGGTTCCCTCGCCGGGGAGCCAGACGTCGACGCCCGGGTTCGCGAGCACAATGTCCCAGTAGCCGAGATCCTCTCGGCGTGCGATGTCGAGCAGCGTGTCGTCGGCGCCCGCGGTGGTCTCTTGGATCGTGCCCACGACGCGGCTGTCGTCCATCGGCAGGTCGAACTCGTACCGGCGCCAGGGCGGCGGCAGCGAGACGGGCTTTCCAGCCGCTGAGGGCGGAGAGTTCGCTCGGCCGATCGGGGCAACGATCGCAGCGCCAAGGCCCCCAAGTCCGGCCAGCACCCGTCGGCGCGTTCTATCAACCTGGACCGTCATTGTCGCTACGGCCGCCTCCATTACGGTCGTGGAAGGAGGGATTCGTTACGTGCGGTTTTGGCATTCTCCCATCGTCCGGCGGCGATGGCGAGTACTGGCGCACACTACTGATGGTTTTAGGCGGCGCGCCTGGGGCGGCGGCTTCTTGGGGCAGGGGTATCTGCTGGGCTGGTATCCCGAAACCGAGGTTTGTTGCACCTCGGCGCGCCCTTTGGGGGCGCAGCGGTACCGGGACGGTGTTGCGCCTGCTCGCCGTAACAACGGCTGTGACTCGGCGGCAAGCCGAGTCGCGGCGCCGCCGCGGCCTCAACGATGCAATGAGGTTTGGTTACGGGACACTGGGCGGGGTTGGTCGCGACCCGTCCGTGTTCGGGGCGCAGGATATTGCGGGCCCGGGACGGCCGGAGACCGGCCCGAGCCCCCGCTGCGTCAGCCGCCGTTGACCTTGTCCTTGAAGGCCTTGCCGGCACGGAAAGCCGGAGCGCGGCTCGCAGGGATGTTGATGCTCGCTCCGGTGCGCGGATTACGGCCGGTGCGGGCCGAACGCTCGGTGCGGGTAAAGCGGCCGAAGCCTGTAACGCTGACATCGGTGCCGTCGCTGACGGTCTGCTGTACGACGTCGAGAAGCGAATCCACGACCTCCGAGACCGTCTTGCGCGGTACGTCGCCGCATTGATCCCGAACGGCGTCGATAAGCTGGCTCTTGTTCATGACCGGATTCATGTGGCCCTCCGTTTATATTTTGTTTTCCCCTTCGGCGGAATCCGCGGAGGCTGATGTGCGAATTCCCAACCTTACCCCTGGTATACGGGCACGAAATCGGCACGTAGTGCCGTGCTCCTGATGCTGAACCGAAAATATGGGTTAAGCAAGTCGAAGGGGGTGAAAAAAAGAGAGCCCGGGGATACCCGGGCTCTCTGGACGTTGGCTGGTCGGGGTGACTGGATTTGAACCAGCGACTCCTGCCTCCCGAAGACAGTGCTCTACCAAGCTGAGCTACACCCCGAAAATCGAGTCAGTAACGGCGCCTTACGGCAAACTGGGCCAGCGCCGTCAGCGCGTCTGTGAGCGGCCCCGCTTCGAGGAACATCAGGCTTTCCACGGCGCGTTCGGCCTCACTCTCAGCGAGGCCGCGAGTATAGGGAATCGCCCCTGTTTTTGCAATTGCCGCCGTTACTGCCTCGATGCGTTCGCGACCGCCGGACTCAATGGCTTCACGGACCACCCCCCGGGCCTGTTCATCGCCGACGCGCATGGCGTGAATCAGTGGCATGGTGGGTTTGCCCTCAGCGAGATCGTCACCGAGATTCTTGCCGATTTCCGCCGCGTCGCCGTCGTAGTCCAACGCGTCGTCGATTAACTGGAATGCCGTGCCCAGATGGCGTCCGAACGCGGCCGCCCCCCGTTGCTGGTCCTCGTCCCGCCCCGCGAGCATGGCCGCGAGCCGGCAGCCGGCCTCGAACAGCGCCGCTGTCTTGCGGTATATGACGTCGCGGTAGCGCTGCTCGGTAACATCCGGGTCGTGGATGTTCAGCAGTTGCAGCACCTCTCCCTCGGCGATGGTGTTGGTCGTGCGGGCGAAGATTTCCATTACCCGCATCCGCTCGAGTGAAACCATCATCTCGAAGGATCGGGTGTAGAGAAAATCGCCCACGAGCACGCTGGCTTCGTTGCCCCAGATGTGGTTGGCCGTCTCCCGGCCACGTCTCACCGAAGATTCGTCGACGACGTCATCATGGAGCAGGGTCGCCGTATGGATGAGTTCCACGATGGCCGCCAGCGGTACGTGACCGTCACCCGCTATGCCGCAGGCGCGGGCCATGAGGAGAACGACCAGTGGCCGCAGGCGCTTGCCGCCGCCGTTGACGATATAATGTCCGAGCTGGTTGATCAGCACGACGTCGGAGCTCAGCCGCTCCTGGATCAGCCGGTCCACGGCATCGAGGTCGTGCGCCACCAGCGAGCGGATTTCTTCAAGCTCCATCCGCGGCGAATTCCTGGCTGCAGGCGGTTGTTTGCGGCCTCGAATGCTATGGGGGGGCTCCAGGGGTGTCAAGCCGTCGCGTCGCCGTGAAACCCGGCGTTTCAAGTTGACGCTGGAGCGCGTAGGCGATAAACTTCGCGCCCTTGTCTGGCGCCGTTTTCAGGCATCGATTTGTAACCGGATTTTTGGAGAACGCGACGATGTACGCCGTTATCAAAACGGGGGGTAAGCAGTATCGAGTTTCCGAGGGCGACGTCCTCCGCGTCGAGAAACTGGATGCCGAGCAGGGCTCGCCCGTCGAATTCGATCAGGTGCTGATGGTGGCCGACGGCGACGACGTCAAGGTGGGTTCTCCGCTGGTGGAGGGCGGCAAGGTGGCCGCCGAGGTGGTTACCCATGGCCGCAATCGCAAGATCGAGGTGGTCAAGTTCAAGCGCCGCAAGAACTACCACCGTAAGCACGGCCACCGTCAGGACTTCACCGAAGTGAAGATTACCGGCATCAACGCCGGCTGAGACAGAGGGATTTACAGGCATGGCACACAAGAAGGCAGGTGGCAGCACTCGCAACGGGCGCGACTCCGAGTCAAAGCGCCTGGGCGTGAAGCGCTTCGGCGGTCAGGCGGTGCAGGCCGGGAACATCCTGGTTCGCCAGCGCGGCACCCACTTTCACCCCGGTGAGAACGTGGGTCTGGGGCACGATCATACGCTTTTCGCCAAAGTGGAAGGTCAGGTTGTGTTTCAGCGCAAGGGCCCGCGCAAGCGCCGCTTTGTGAGCGTGCGGCCGGCGAGCTGAGCGCGGCGCGAGACAGCGCCGACAGAATACGGAAAGCCCCGTCGCCGCACGGGGCTTTTTTTTGGGCCGGCGGCGGTGCTCAGCGACGGATACGGGCGCGGCACGGGCAGGAATACGGGCAGTCATGAAATTCGTAGACGAGGCGACCATAGATGTGGCCGCGGGCAACGGCGGTGACGGTTGTGTGAGTTTCCGCCGGGAGAAATTCGTACCGCGGGGTGGTCCCGACGGCGGCGACGGCGGTCGCGGCGGCAGCGTGTACCTTGTCGCTGCCGACGGCCTCAATACGCTGGCGGACTTCCGCCACGAGCGGCGGTTCGTCGCCGAGCGCGGCGAGAACGGCAAGGGCCGGCAAATGACCGGGCGCAGCGGAGAGGATGTTTGCATTCAGGTGCCCATCGGTACCGTGGTCACCGATGTGGAGACCGGCGAAACGCTGGGTGACCTCACCGCCGACGGCGAGCGCCTGCTGGTGGCTCAGGGTGGGCGCGGAGGCCTGGGCAACCTGCATTTCAAGAGTTCTACCAACAGGGCGCCGCGCCAGTCCATCCCGGGGACGCCGGGCGAGCGCCGCGGGCTTCGTCTGGAGCTGAAGGTGTTGGCCGACGTGGGGCTGCTGGGTTTGCCCAACGCCGGTAAGTCGACGCTCATCCGTGCCGTCTCCGCGGCCCGCCCCAGGGTCGCCGACTATCCGTTCACGACGTTGTACCCGAATCTCGGGGTGGTCAGCGTGGGTGAGGGGCGCAGTTTCGTGGTGGCCGACATTCCCGGGTTGATCGAGGGTGCCGCGCAGGGGGCGGGTCTCGGTGTGCGGTTTCTCAAACATCTCGCCCGAACCAGGCTGCTTCTTCACGTGGTGGATGTCGGGCGCATCTACGACGACGTGGATCCCGCCGCGGACGTCAGGGTGATAGAAGAGGAGCTGACACGCTTCAACGAGTCACTGGCCGGGCGCCAGCGTTGGCTCGTTCTGAACAAGATGGATCTCATCCCCGCGGATGAGCGCGACAGCATTCAGGCCGGAATAGTCCGGGATCTCGACTGGAAAGACCCGGTGTTCCAGGTTTCGGCCGAGAGCGGCGAGGGCACGTCCTACCTGTGTCAACGAATCATGTCGGCTCTGGAAGAGATGGACGCCGAGCCCCGGGCCGGGGAGAAACCGGAGTGAGTCGGCGCGGCGAGCTGCGGCGAACGCGCCGCTGGGTGGTCAAGGTCGGCAGTGCGCTGGTGACCAACGATGGGCGCGGGCTCGATCGAGAGCGGATCCGCTCCTGGGTGGAGCAGATTGTCGCATTGCGTGGCGAGGGCGTGCAGGTGGTACTGGTTTCCTCCGGTGCTGTCGCCGAGGGCATGCAGCGACTCGGGTGGCGTAAGCGCCCTCACGGTCTCTACGAGATGCAGGCCGCGGCGGCTGTCGGCCAGATGGGGCTTGTGGAGGCCTACGAAAGCGGATTTCAGAAACACGGCCTGCATACCGCGCAGATACTGCTGACCCATGAGGACCTGGCCGACCGGCAGCGCTATCTCAACGCTCGTAGCACCCTGCGCACGTTGCTGGACATGGGTGTGATCGCGGTGGTCAACGAGAATGATACCGTGGCCACCGAAGAAATCCGCTTTGGCGACAACGATACGCTGGCTGCTCTGGTGGCCAACCTTGTCGAGGCGGATCTTCTCCTCATTCTCACGGACCAGAAGGGGCTGTTCGAGGCGGACCCCCGGCGCCATCCCGAGGCTGCGTTGATCGACGAGGCACAGGCTGACGATCCGCGACTGCTGGCCATGTGCTCTGACGCTCCCGGCGTACTCGGCAGCGGGGGGATGCGCGCGAAGGTTCTGGCGGCTGCCCGGGCGGCGCGATCGGGCGCGGCTACCGTGATCACGGCGGGACACGGAGCGGACACCCTTCAGCGCGTCCGCGACGCGGAGGCCGTGGGCACACTTCTCTTGCCGTCGCGGGAGCGTCTTGCCGCTCGCAAGCAGTGGTTGGCCGGGCA
>JASFMS010000070.1:0-7662 GCA_050117435.1 Ectothiorhodospiraceae bacterium
GGTCGGCACGAGCACCTTGCCGCCCATGTGCCCGCACTTCTTCGCCGAGGACAGCTGGTCCTCGAAGTGTACGCCCGCGGCACCCGCGTCGATCATGTCCTTCATCAGCTCGAAGGCGTTCAGCACGCCGCCGAAGCCCGCCTCGGCGTCCGCGACGATGGGCTGCATCCAGTCGATGGAGTCGTCGCCCTCGGCGTGATGGATCTGGTCGGCGCGCAGCAGCGTGTTGTTGATGCGGCGCACGACGGCCGGCACGGAGTCGGCCGGGTACAGCGATTGGTCGGGATACATCTCGCCGGCGAGGTTGGCGTCACCCGCCACCTGCCAGCCGGACAGGTAGATGGCATTCAGGCCGGCCTTCACCTGCTGCATGGCCTGATTGCCGGTCAGCGCGCCGAGGGCATTGACGTAGTCCATTTCATGGATACGCCCCCAGAGCTTCTCGGCGCCCATTTTCGCCAGCGAATACTCGATCTTCACGGAACCCCGAAGCCGCACCACCTCCTCGGCGGAATAGGGGCGGGTAACACCCTTCCAGCGCGGGTTCTCGGCCCAGTCCTTCTTGATTGCGTCGATTGCAGCCTGATCCTTACTCATGGAATGCCTCCCCTTGAGGTGCCCCTCGTCAGGGGCGCTCACCGCACGACCGCAAGCCGTGGGCGCGTGTCGACGTCCGGTGGAGCCGCCTGCCGGCCGAGGGTTCGTGGCCCTGACCGATCACCGACCGGAGTGCCCGCCTGGAGTCGCTGTTGCGGGCCTCGCGCCGCCGCCCTGCCCTTTACACGGCGGCGGCCACCGTAAAGCAGCGGCCACCCTTGCGACGCGGCTGTGCCTCGCCGAAGTGCGGGCCCCGCATCCACCGCCGTCGCGGCGGTGCGAGGGCAACGGGCCTTGACCCGTTCCGCGAGAGCCACCGGCGGGAATAACGAACGGCGGGTCTGACGGGCATCGGAGTGTTCCGGCAGCTGTTGCCCCACATGCAACCGGATCACCTCTGCCTCGCCTGTGCCGTTCGAGGCCCCGACCGGCCTCTCGGCGCGTCGCAACCGCGGCTGCCCCACTGCGATTGCGATGCACTTGCAGTCTAATGTCGCGCCGCAGCATTTGACAACCCTATTCCGCAAATATTTACTATTGATATGGTCAATAAACAAACGGGGAAGGAATAGCCGGTGCCGAATAGCGCAGGGCGCGTCTACTACAAGCATAACCGCATCAAGCAGCTGCGCGCCTTCTGCTTTGCGGCGCAGTCAGGGAGCATCTCGAAGGCAGCGGAACGACTGTTCCTGAGTCAGCCCTCGGTCTCGCTCCAGATTCAGGCGCTGGAGCGCGAGCTCGGCATCACGCTGTTCGAACGGCGGGGCCCGAGAATACGCCTCACACCGGACGGAGAAACGCTGTACGAGCTCGCTCAACCGCTGGTCGAGGGTGTCGATGCACTGCCCACGCAGTTCGCGGCACGCAGTCAGCGCCTGCACTCCGGCCGTCTCGACATCGCCGCCGGGGAATCGACCACGCTCTATATCCTTCCCGAACTGATTCGGCGCTTCATGGACCAGTACCCGGGCGTCCACGTAAAACTGCACAACCTTCAGGGCAAGGAACTCTGCCACGCCATTCGACAGGACGAGGTGGATTTCGCCGTGGGATCCATGCTCGATCTCCCCGACGATATCAATTATCGTGCCGTCTATTCCTACGGTCTGTCGCTGATCACCCCGCTCGACCACCCGCTGGCGGGGAAAGCGCAGATCGAGCTGGAGGACCTGGCGGACGGCGAACTCATCGTTCCGCCTCGCCAGTTGACCACCTGGAGGCTGATCAACCTGGTCTTCCAGCAGCACAGCATCCCCTACCGGGTGCGGCTGGAGGTGGGCGGCTGGGAGATCATCAAGCGCTACGTGGAGCTGGGCTTCGGCATCGCCATCGCAAGCAACATCTGCCTGACGGGAGAGGAAAACATCGCCGTTCGGCCCCTGCCGGACATTTTCCCGAAACGGACGTACGGCGTCATGACCCGGCGGGGAAAGTTCCTCTCGCCACAGGCGAAGCGGTTCATAGAGCTGATGAAGCCCAGTTTCTTCGAAGCGGACGACCAGAGCACCGAAGGTCATCAACCGCCGGCAAGCGAGAGTGTTTTCATTTCGGCCGACGAGGCATAGCCCATGGCGGACAGCGAGGAAGTCTGGAAACCCCACGTTACCGTTGCGGCAGTGGTAGAGCGCGAAGGGCGTTTTCTGCTTGTCGAGGAGACCTCAAGCGGTCGCGTTGTCCTTAACCAACCCGCGGGTCACCTCGAACCCGGCGAGAGCCTTAGCGACGCCGTGGTGCGCGAGACCCTGGAGGAAGCCGCGCTGGATATCGAGCCGCAGTCTCTCGTGGGCATCTACCGCTGGGAGCACCCCACCAAGCCCAAGACCTTCCTTCGCGTTGCCTTCGCGGCCCGTATTCTCCGCCGGCATCCGGACCGGGAGCTGGACGACGGCATTCATCGGACGCTATGGCTGAACCCGGAGGAGATCGCCGAGCAGGCACGCCGGCTCAGAAGCCCGCTGGTGCAACGCTCCGTCATGGACTACCTCTCCGGGCACCGCTATCCGCTGGAGCTACTGCAGGAAGTCTGACCGCGCGCCCCCGGCGGCCACCCACCGCCCGTCGTGTTATCTTTGGCACCCCTTGAAACGGTATTCCGGCATACGGGCGAACGCAGCGATGTCACGCAGAGAACGAGTGATTGTGGGCCTGTCCGGCGGCGTGGACTCCGCCGTTGCCGCTCTCCTGCTTCTCGAACAGGGCTACGACGTCCATGGGTTGTTCATGAAGAACTGGGAGGACGACGACACGCAGACCTACTGTTCGGCGGCGGAGGACCTGGAAGACGCCAAGCAGGTCTGTCAGACACTGGGGATTCCGCTGCATCAGGCGAATTTCGCCGGCGAATACAAAGCCGAGGTTTTCGAGCACTGCCTGCGTGAATACCGGGCCGGACGCACCCCCAATCCGGACATTCTCTGCAACCAGCGCATCAAATTCCGCGCGTTCGTGGACTACGCGCTGCGACTGGGCGCCGACCGGGTTGCCACCGGCCACTACGCGAGAATCGACCAACTTGACGGCCGGTATCGCCTCCAGCGGGCCCGGGACGAGAACAAAGACCAGACCTACTTCCTCTACACGCTTCGCCAGGAGCAGCTCAGCCTCGCGTTCTTCCCACTGGGCGACCATCGCAAGCCACAGGTGCGCGAGATGGCCGCAGATGCGGGTTTCGACAACTTCGACAAAAAGGACAGCACGGGCATCTGCTTTATCGGCGAACGGGACTTCCGCCGCTTCCTGCAGCAGTACATCGAGGGACAGCCCGGCCCCATCGTCACCCCGGAAGGCGAGGAAATCGGCGAGCACGTGGGGCTGGCGTTCTACACCCTGGGCCAACGCCGGGGCCTGTCCATCGGCGGTCGCAGCGGCCACGACGGCGAGCCCTGGTACGTCGTGGACAAGGACATGCCGGGAAACCGGCTGGTGGTCGCCCAGGGCCATGACCACCCTGCGCTAATGAGCGACGGGCTGGAAGCCTCCGAGCTGAGCTGGGTCGCGGGGGAGCCTCCGGTGTTTCCACTCACCTGCACGGCCAAGACCCGCTACCGCCAACCGGACCAGCCCTGCCGGCTGGAGGCGCTGAACGGTCGCCGGCTGCGGGTGATCTTCGACACCCCGCAGCGGGCCATCGCCCCGGGCCAGTCCGTGGTCTTCTACGCCGGGGAAAACTGCCTCGGTGGAGGAATCATCGAGCAGCGCCTGCCCCACCGGCCGGCGCAGCGGGCGGAGGCAGAGCGTGGCATCGCGTGAGGCCGAACAGGCGCTCGCCCTTGCAGGAATGTTTCAGGCCCTTGCCCAGGTGCGGGACATCGCGACGCATGGCTACGGCGACAGCCGCCGCATGGAACCGTGCGTCAAGGCGCTGCTGGGCACCTACAACGGCGATCTGCTTGAACTCTACGGGGGGCAGGAAGCGATCTACCCGGGTCTGCGTCTGCTGGTGGATCACCTTGCCAGCCCCAACGAAGCGGACCTTACCCGTTACCTGGTGGCCGTGCTGCACCTGGAACGCAAGCTAACCGGTGACCGGGAACGGTTCCAGCGCCTGCTGTCGGGCATCCAGCAGGCCGCCGGTCAGGCGGAATACTTCAAACCCCTGCACGAAAACGTCATCCGCAACATCGGCGATCTCTATCAGGAGACGGTGAGCCAGGTCCGTCCGCGGATCCTCATTCAGGGCGAACGCGGCTACCTGGAAGATCCTCGCAACGCCGCTTTGATCCGAACCCTGCTACTCTCGGCACTGCGCGCGGCCAGCCTCTGGCGGCAGTGCGGTGGAACCCGGTTGCGGCTGATCTTCGGCCGCAAGCGCCTGATCGAAGAGGCGCGAAAGCTGCTCGCCACGGTTTAGACCGGTTCCGCCCGGACCAGCTCGACCGGGGGCGGCGGCGCATCACTCCGCCGTAACGCCCGGCCCCATTTGCCGCATGCGCGCAAGCCCCCGGCGGGCTACTACAACAAGCTGCCCATTATCACGGCGTCTCGTGTATCATATGGCCGCTTTGTGAGTAGGCGCGCCTAGTATCCAGTTGAGTTAATACTTGAACGCCGCGAACCCGTGCTGGCGGCTATGCTTCATCGGAACGACCGGTTACTGGCGGGCCTGACCCGGAAAACAGTGCGAGACGACGTGGCCGCGGCGGCGGGACCGGTGTCGCGAACGTCGTCTCTCCCTTTCTGCTCGACATTGGACTGGGAGGTACGATGAGCAACAGCTTCAACGCCCGATCAACTCTCGACGTCAACGGTAAATCCTACGAGATCTACCGTCTGGACGCTGTCAAGGACCTGACCGACGTCGGTCGCCTCCCCTACTCGCTGAAGGTGCTCCTGGAGAACCTGCTGCGCAAGGAAGACGGCAAGAGCGTCACCCGCGACCACATCGAGGCGCTGTGCCGCTGGGACGCCGCGGCCGAGCCCTCCGAGCAGATCGCGTTCACCCCGGCCCGAGTCGTCCTCCAGGACTTCACGGGCGTGCCGGCTGTCGTCGATCTGGCGGCCATGCGTGATGCCATGCAGAAGCTCGGCGGCAATCCCGACCTGATCAATCCGCTGGAGCCGGCGGACCTGGTCATCGACCATTCCGTGATGGTGGACTATTTCGGCAAGGCCAACTCCCTGGAGCTGAATACCAAGATCGAATTCCAGCGCAACGAGGAGCGCTACAAGTTCCTGCGCTGGGGGCAGAAGGCATTCTCCAACTTCCGCGTGGTTCCGCCCGGCACGGGTATCGTGCACCAGGTCAACCTGGAATACCTGGCCAAGGTCGTGTTCACCAAGGAGCAGGACGGCAAGACCCTGGCGTACCCGGACACCCTGGTGGGCACCGACTCCCACACCACCATGATCAACGGCCTGGGCGTGCTCGGCTGGGGCGTGGGCGGCATCGAGGCCGAAGCCGCCATGCTGGGCCAGCCGATCACCATGCTCGTGCCCCAGGTCATCGGCTTCAGGCTGAGCGGCCAGCTCCCCGAGGGCGCCACCGCCACCGATCTGGTGCTCACCGTGACCCAGATGCTTCGGCAGAAAGGCGTGGTGGGCAAGTTCGTCGAGTTCTTCGGCGACGGCCTGGACAACCTCCCCCTGGCCGACCGCGCCACCATCGCCAACATGGCCCCCGAGTACGGCGCCACCTGCGGAATCTTCCCCGTGGACAGCGAAACCATTCGCTACCTGGAGCTCTCCGGCCGTGACGAGGAGACCATCGCCCTGGTCGAGGCCTACGCCAAGGAGCAGGGCATGTGGCGGGAAACCGGTGCGCGCGAGGCCGAGTACACCGACACGCTGGAACTCGACATGAGCGAAGTCGTCCCGAGTCTTGCCGGCCCGAAGCGTCCCCAGGACCGGGTCGCGCTGACGGATGCCAAGGACGCCTTCCTCAACGTGCTGGAGAAGGAGCTGGAAGCCCGCCACGCCCTGCCCGCCAACGGCGACGAGGAGCGTTTCGAGGGCGAAGGCGGACATGCCGCCCCGGGGAACGACAACTGGCATGAGGCCGGTGCGGTGGAGTTCGAGGACGAGAACGGCGACAAGCATCTGCTCAAGCACGGTGACGTGGTCATCGCCGCCATTACCTCCTGCACCAACACCTCCAACCCCGCGGTGCTGGTGGCAGCCGGTCTGGTCGCCAAGAAGGCCCACGAGCTGGGTCTGAAGACCCAACCCTGGGTGAAGACGTCCCTGGCCCCCGGCTCCCAGGTGGTGCCCGCGTACCTGAAGGACGCGGGCCTCCTCGAGCATCTCGAGGCCCTGGGCTTCAACGTCGTGGGCTTCGGCTGCACCACCTGCATCGGCAACTCGGGGCCGCTGCCGGAGTCCATCCAGAATGCCGTGCGCGAGGGCGACCTGGTGGTCTCCTCCGTGCTCTCCGGCAACCGCAACTTCGAGGGCCGCATCCACCAGGACGTGCGCACCAACTACCTGGCTTCGCCGCCACTGGTCGTGGCCTACGCGCTCGCTGGTTCCATGGCGCGGGACCTGCGCAAGGAGCCCGTGGGCCAGGACAAGAACGGCAACGACGTCTACCTCAAGGACATCTGGCCGTCCCAGAAAGAGATCCAGGACCTCGTGCAGTCCAGCATCTCCCGGCAGATGTACCAGCAGAAGTACAGCGACGTGTTCGCCGGCAGCGAAGCCTGGACGAAGCTGCCCGTTCCCGAGGGCCGCATCTACGAATGGCCGGACTCCACTTACGTCAAGAACCCGCCGTACTTCGAGGGCATGGGCAAGGAGCCGGAGGGCGTCGGCGCCATTTCCGGCGCGCGCTGCCTGGTCAAGGTCGGGGACTCGATCACGACGGACCACATCTCGCCGGCCGGCGCCATCAAGCCGGACAGCCCGGCGGGCAAGTACCTTCAGGAAAACGGCGTGATGCCGCAGGACTTCAACAGCTACGGCTCCCGCCGGGGCAATCACGAGGTCATGATGCGCGGCACCTTCGCCAACGTGCGCCTGAAGAACCAGCTGGCCCCCGGCACCGAGGGCGGCTTCACCACGCACTTCCCTTCCGACGAGCAGACGAGCATCTTCGATGCCGCGATGAAGTACAGGGAGGAGAACGTGCCGCTGGTGGTACTGGCCGGCAAGGAATACGGCACAGGGTCCAGCCGTGACTGGGCGGCCAAGGGCACCAAGCTGCTGGGCATCCGGGCCGTCATCGCCCAGAGCTTCGAGCGCATTCACCGCTCCAACCTGGTTGGCTTCGGCGTGCTGCCTTTGCAGTTCAGGGAAGGGGAGAGCGCCGACAGCCTCGGTCTGACCGGCAAGGAAGTCTTCGAGATCGCCAGTCTCGAGGGCGAGCCCGAGACCGTGAAGGTCACCGCCCGCAGCGACGACGGCAAGACCACCGAGTTCGAGGCGAAAGTGCGGATCGACACGCCCACGGAATGGGACTACTACCGCCACGGCGGCATTCTGCACTACGTCCTGCGCAACCTGGCGGCGTAAGCGGCCACGAGCCGCTGCGACGAAAGAGCCCGGGCCACGTGCCCGGGCTTTTTTTGCCTGCTGCCGTTCAGCCGGTCAGCAATACCGGCCACGGACAAACACGGATGAATGGGATGCGAG
>JASFMS010000071.1:0-7536 GCA_050117435.1 Ectothiorhodospiraceae bacterium
TACTGGCCGGGGAGACGACGCTGGAGGAAGTCGTGAGGGTAACGACGGAAGACTGAAGGACTGAAGCAGGGTGAGCCCGGTTGAGTAACTGTCAAGTGATTTCTGTGCTACGTCCGAAGGGCGGGAGAGTGATGGGTATCGCTGCGCCCGGTTCATCCTGCGGCGCCCGAGCGAAGCGCAGTCCTTCAGTCCTTCAGTCCTTCAGTCCTTAAATACCCCATGGCCGCATTCGAATACGCCGCGCTGGACGGCAACGGCAAGGAACACAAGGGTGTCCTGGAAGGGGATTCTCCCCGGCAGGTACGCCAGCAGCTGCGCGAGCGCGGCTGGATTCCGCTGGATGTGGACGCTGTGGCCGAGCGCAGCCGCCCCGGCCGGCCGGGGCGGGGGTCGCGGGTCCGGGCAAGCACGGGGGATCTCACCCTGTTCACGCGCCAGCTTGCCACCCTCGTCGGCTCCGGGATGCCCCTGGAGGAGGCCCTTCGCGCCGCCGCCCAGCAGACCGAGAAGCCATCCATGCGCAACCTCGTCACCGGGGTGCGCTCCCGGGTCGTGGAAGGGCACAGCCTGGCCGACGGGCTCGCTCAGTTTCCGCGAGTGTTCTCGGAGCTCTATCGCGCCACGGTCGCCGCCGGCGAGCACACGGGCCATCTCGACCTGGTGCTGGAGCGCCTGGCGGACTACACGGAAAGGCGCCAGTACATGCGCCAGAAGGTGCAGCAGGCGCTCATCTACCCGGCAGCGCTGGTGGTTATCGCCATTCTGGTGGTCATACTGTTGCTTACCTACGTCGTGCCGCAGGTGACCCAGGTCTTCGAGGATGTGGGACAGGAACTCCCCGTGCTCACGCGGGGTCTCATCGCTACCAGCGACTTTCTGCGTGCCAACGGCGTCTACCTGGGAACGCTTCTGGCGGCCGCGGTGATCGGCTATCTTTACGCCAACCGATACGAGGGTTTCCGCCGCCGCGTGGACAGTCTGCGACTGCGGCTGCCCGTCATCGGACCACTTACCCGCGGCATCAACACCGGCCGCTTCGCCCGCACTTTCAGCATACTTACCGGCAGCGGCGTACCGGTGCTCGAAGGACTGCGGATATCCGCGGAGGTTATCGTCAACATTCCCATGCGCGAGGGGGTGAGCGCCGCGGCATCCCGCATTCGCGAGGGCGCGGCCATCTCCCGCGCCCTCCAGCAGAGCGGTCAGTTCCCGCCCATGACGGTGCATCTCATCGCCGGCGGCGAGCGCAGCGGCAACCTGGAACGCATGCTGGAGCGGGCCGCGGACAACCAGGAGCGGGAAGTGGAGAGCATGATCGGCACCCTGCTCGCCCTGTTCGAACCGGCGCTGATCATCGCCATGGGCGGCATCGTACTGGTCATCGTCATGGCAATTCTGCTACCCATCTTCCAGATGAATCAGCTGGTGTCCTGAAGCGGCCCGCTGACCGCTCCGGATTCGACAAACGATACGGAATGTCCGCGGATATCCGCCCCGGCTTTCCGGCTGCCGACAGCACGAGAGGAGAACATGCAGAGGGTTCAAAGGCTGAACAGACAGGCCATGAGCGGCTTCACGCTCATCGAGATCATGGTGGTGGTGGTCATTCTGGGCATTCTCGCGGCCTTCGTGGTTCCGAATGTCATGGACAATCCGGAAAAGGCCCGGATTACCAAGGCCAAACACGATCTCCGCACCATCGAAAACGCCCTGGAGATGTACAAGCTGGACAACTACCGCTATCCCACCACGGAGCAGGGCCTGGAGGCGCTGGTGGAGGAACCCACCGCACCACCGGAGCCAAAGAACTGGAAGAGCGGCGGTTACCTGAAGGACATGCCCACCGACCCCTGGGGTAACCCTTACCAGTATCTCGGTCCCCAGGACACCGGCGGCCGGGTGCAGATCCTCACGCTGGGGGCGGATAACCGCCCGGGCGGCGAGGGCCAGGACGCGGATATCAGCAATCAGGACCTGGGCAGCTGACGCTGGAAGTCAGCGCCAGCACCCAGCCGGTGAATCCGGAAATCGCTCCGCCGCTCCCCCGTGCCGCACGGGAATTCGAAGCGCACGGCCGCCGTGGCGCCGCTCCGCCGGCGCCCCGGGGCTTCACGCTGATCGAACTGCTGGTGGTGGTGTTCATAATCGGCATCGTCATCAGCCTGGCCACGCTCGCCGTCGGCGACAACCAGCAGGACCGGGTGGAGCGGGAAGCCCAGCGCCTTCAGGCCCTGCTGCGGCTGGCGGCGGACGAGTCCGTAATCACCGCCCGCTCCATCGGCGTCGCCTTCAGCGCCAACGGTTACGCCTTTCTCGAGGCAGACGAGGATGGCTGGACCGCCATGGAGGATGACCCGACCTTTCACCCGCGGCAGCTGCCCGACTTCGTGCAGATGGAGGTCGTTGTGGACGACGAAGCCGCCGATCTGGCGAGTCCGCGGGAGGAAAGCGACGAGGGTGACGAAGAGCGGTCCGCGACACCCCAGATCGCATTTTTCCCCAGCACGGAGCTCACCCCGTTCGAGATCACGATTCACGGCGAGAAGGCCACCCCGTACTGGACCATCGACGCCGGACTCGACGGCGAAATAACGCTGGCCCGGGAGGAGTGAGGTGACCGCCATTGCGAACATGAAGCGAAGGCACTCCGGCTTCACTTTGATCGAGGTCCTCGTCGCTCTGGCCATCATCGCCCTCGGCCTGGCGGCCGTCATTCAGGCCGCCGGCCAGTCCACCGCCAACGCCAGCGCCCTGCGGGACCGCACCTTCGCCCACTGGGTCGCCATGAACAAACTTACCGAAATGCAGGTACAGGGCGCCTGGCGCACCGGGCGCCAGGACAGCGAGCGCACCTTCGCCGGTCGGGACTGGCCGGTGCAGGTGGAGATTCAGGAAACCCCCTACGACAACCTGCACCGGGCGGACATACGCGTCTATGATCCGGACGACGACGAAGCCACCGTGTCCACGCTAACCGGTCTTCTCCTGAATCCCGCGAGAAAGAGCGGCTCATGAATCCCGCCCGGATACGATGCCATCCGCCGACACGCCGCGTTTCCGGCTTCACCCTGCTGGAGCTGCTGGTCGCGGTCGCCATATTCGCGCTGGTGTCGGCCATGGCGTACTCCGGACTGCATTCCGTGCTCAGCAGCCAGCAGAGCGTCCGGGATGAGGCGGAGCGCATCGCGGCGCTGCAGCGGGCATTCACGGTGCTGGAGACAGATCTGGAGCAGGCGGCAGCCCGGGGAATACGCGATCAGTACGGCGGCACCCAGCCGGCCATGGTCACCGACACGGGACGGCTCCTTTTCACCCGCGCCGGGCACCGCAACCCCCTGGGGCGACGCCGCAGCAACCTGCAGCGCGTGGGCTACGGCCGCGACGAGGAAGGCAGGCTGATACGCTATTCCTGGCGTGCGCTGGATCAGCCCTTCGAGGCGGAACCGCAGGAGCGTCCCCTGCTGGATGACGTGGACGATGTCAGCTTCCGGTTCCTGACCGAAGACAACCAGTGGGTGGAGGACTGGCCGCCGCTGGTTCCCCAGGGAGAGCCGCCCGCCCTGCCGGTGGCGGTGACGCTGCGCATCGATCTGCCGGACTACGGACGTCTTCAGCGGACGTTTCGGATGCCGAGATAGCCCATGCCGGACCATCACCCCCGGACATCGCGCCGAACGCCCCGCGCCCGCAACGCCAGACAGTCGGGTATCGCTCTGATCACGGCGCTTCTGGTCCTCGCCATCGCCGCCATCGCGGCGGCACAGATGCTCTCCTCCCAGCACCTGGACATTCGCCGCAGCCAGAACGTGCTGGCCCGCGACCAGGCCTGGGTTTACGCCCTCTCGGCCGAAGAGGTGGCCATCGACATCCTGGCCGGGGACCGGCAGGACAACGACATCGACGGCCCAGGTGACATCTGGGCCCAGCAGCTTCCGCCGATCATGGAAGATACCGCTCAGATCACCCTCGAAATCGAGGACCTGCAGGGGCGCTACAACCTCAATAACCTCGCCACTCAGCAGGAGGGACTCCGGGAACAGGAAGGCGACCGCTTCCGGCGACTGCTGCAGACGGTATATCCGCAGGCCGCCCCTGACGTGGAGGCGGCGGTGGCCGACTGGGTGGACGCCGACATCGAACCTCGTTTCCCCGGTGGCGCGGAGGACGACGTCTACACGCGCCTGGATCCGCCCTACCGGCCCGCGAACCGTCTCATGGAAAGCGCTTCCGAGTTGCGGCTGGTCCAGGGCATGGGGCCCCAGACGCAGGGCGAACAGAGCGCCTACGAGGCAATCCGGCCCTACGTGACCGCGTTGCCCGCCACGGACCTGGCCATCAACGTCAACACGGCCTCGGCCGCCGTACTACGTTCCCTGGCGGACAGCATCGAGCCGGGGGACGCAAAGGCCGCCGTGGAAGCTCGGGGCGACAAGGGCTGGGAGGACGTACAGTCCTTCATGAACGAACAGACGGCATTCGCGGACACCGACATCAGCCCGCAGACTCTCACGGTAAGCTCCGCCTACTTCCTCGCCCACGCCACGGTGACCCTGGACCGCGCCCGCATTGACCTCTTCAGCGTCATTCACCGCCCGAAGGACGGCCCCATCAAGGTGCTTTACCGCTCCCAGGTGCGGCCCTGACGCTCCACGTTGGCGAAGGCGGCGGAATCGGCGACAATGGCGCCGGTTAGCGACCACGGAGTCCGCGCTGCATGCGCCCGCGCCTGATTATCCGACTGGAAAACGACACCGACGCCCTCGTGCGCTGGATGACAGTGGACGCCCAGGGCGCCGCCGAAGGTGACGTGCGCCGGTCCGATCTGGCCGATGCCGCGGCAGCGGCGGCCGGGCGCCAGGTTGTGGCGCTGGTGCCGGGAGCGGACTGCCTGCTTCTCGGCGCCCGAATCCCCACTCAGAGCCGTCAGCGGCTGGCCCGGGCCGTACCGTATGCCCTGGAGGACCAGCTCACCGAGGACGTGGAGAATCTCCACTTCGCCGTCGGCGAAAGGGACGCTGCGGGACGTCTGTGGGTGGCCGTGGTGGCAAGGGAACGCATGAATGCCTGGCTGGATGCCCTCTCGGACGCCGGCCTGGATCCGGAACAGATCTACCCGGAGACCCTGGCGCTACCGAAATCCGGTCACGCCTGGACGGTGCTCGCGGAGCCGGACCGATTTCTCGTGCGCACCGGCGCCGAGGCCGGCTTCGCCGGCGACCCCGTCAATCTGTCGCCGCTTCTGGAGGCGGCTCTCGCGGAAGCCGGCGACGAGGCGCCGGAACGGTTGCTGGTTTACGAAGCCGAGGGACACCGGGCGGAACTCCCGGACGTGGCACCGGAGGTGGAACGCCATACGGTGGACGACGCCACGGCCCTGCTGGCGGAAAACCTCTCCCCTCGCCGCGCCATCAACCTGCGCACTGGCCCCTTCGCCCGAACCCGTGCCCTGCAGGCCCAGTGGCGGCGCTGGCGCGTCGCCGCGGTCATGCTGGCGGCCCTGATCGTGGTTAGCACCGGTCGGGCGTGGTTCGAGAACTGGTCTCTGCAGGCGGAATCGGACCAGCTGCGGGAGCAGATCAACGAGGCCTACCTGTCGGCGTTTCCCGGTCGGGCCCCCACCTACCCGCGCCGGCAGATGGAGCAACGGCTGGCGGCGCTGCGCAGCGGCGGCGATGCTGACGCCGCCGGATTTCTGCCGCTGATCAACCGCATCGCACCGGTGATAAAGGAAGGCGAGGGAGTGGACCTCTCGGCGTTGAGCTACCGCGGTGACAGCCTGCAGCTGGAATTCTATACCGCCAACCTGCAACAGGTTGATCGTCTGAAACAGGCGTTGAGCCGGCTCGAAGGGATCCAGGTGGAGGTGCGCTCGGCGCAGTCCGACGGCGACCGTGTGCAGGGGCGGCTACAGATCACGGTGGGCTCATGAAGGAGTGGTGGAACGGCCTGGCGGCGCGGGAACGGCGAACCCTGCTCGTCGGGGGCGTGGCGCTCGCCGCCATTCTCTATTACTTCATGCTCTGGCTTCCGCCGCGACAGGCGGTGACGCAGCTGCGCGCCAGCGTGGCGGAGCAGCGCGAAACCCTGGCCTGGATGCGGCAGGCCGCGGCCGAGGCCAGGGCCCTTAGCGGACGCAGTAGTGCCGCACCCCGGCAATCCACCGGACAGGCACTCTACGCCCTTGCCGACCAGACCGCGCGCAAAGCCGGGCTGGGCAAGGCCATTCAACGCGTCGAACCCTCCGGCGACGACAAGGTCCGCGTGAACCTTCGGGGCGCCGCTTTCGACAGCATGATCAACTGGCTGGCACGACTGCGAAACGAACACGGCATCGAGGCAAGCCCGGTCTCCGTTCGCGCGGCCGATGCCCCGGGCCGGGTCGACGTCCAGCTGGTTCTCGTGGGAGGGGGCGCATGAGACGAACCGGCCGGATCACCGGACTGCTGCTGATCGGCCTGCTGGCATACGTCCTCTTCCTGCTGGCCGGAATGCCGGCGGCGCTGGCCTGGCAATGGGGCGGCCAGCGCCTGGCACCACAGGTACGGGCCTACGGCATCGCCGGCACCATATGGGACGGTCAGGCCGAGGCCATCGTCAGTGGCCCACGTCGTGTCGACAACGTTCGCTGGGACATTCGGCCTTCCGCGCTGCTCAAGGGCCGTCTCGGCGCCCGGCTGGTGGCCGCGTTCCCCGACGGCCGCGCCCAGGCGGTGGTGGAGGCCTCACCGGGCGGAACCGTGACGGCCGAGGACGTCAAGGCGGACATGGATATCGACAGCCTCCTGGCACTGGCCGGGCGGCAGGGCCTCTCCGGGGCGGCGGACGGCCACTTCGAAGCCCTCTTTCAATCCCTGGTAGCGAGCGGCGGCCGACTGCGCACGGCCCAGGGCGTACTGAACTGGAACGGTGCCCGCGTCGGGCTGGGTCAGAAGATTTCGCTGGGGGACCTCGCCCTGAGAATTCGCCCGGCCGGCGATAACGGCGTCCGCGGTGAACTGGTGAGCAGCGGCGGAGCATTCGCCCTGGAAGGCGACGCCGCGCTGCGCCGCGACGGCGGCTATCAGGTGGAGTTGCGCATCACGCCGCGCAACCCGAGCGATCCGGCCACGGCTCAGGCGGTACGTGTGCTGGGCCTCGCGAATCCTCGGGGCACCACCGTGGTGAACATCAGCGGCAGCCTGGCAGGCGGCACGCCCAGAATACAGCAGCACGGCGGCTGAAGGGCCCTCGCGGCGTGGCGGAACTCACGCTACGGCATGACGGACGCGAAGTCCGTCAGCGTGGGGAACTCGTGAGGCGCCCGCTCCGGGCCGGTGGTGTCGGGCCGGGCGATTCCGACGGTCTGATGAATCCCGGCGTTCCGCCCGGCGCGCAGACAACCCGGGCTGTCATCCAACAGCAGCGTGCGCGCCGGCTCGAACGGCTCCACCGCGCGTAGTGACTTCCAGAACGCGGGGTGCTCCTTGGAATAGCCGAAATCGTGGGAGCTGATCACTGCCTCCACATGCTCATGCAATGCGGTGCGCTCCAGCTTGA
>JASFMS010000072.1:0-7515 GCA_050117435.1 Ectothiorhodospiraceae bacterium
AGCGCAGATGCCTCGCGTCACCCTGGCCCTGCAGAAAGTCCCGCTTCAGCACCTCCAGGTCCACCGCGCGACAGACCAGCGCGACGGCCATGAGCGCGAAACCGGTCAGCAGCAAGTGCGCACGCCAGCGGGAAGGCCCGGTGCCCGAGTCCGCCCCACGCGCCGACCGTACCGCCGCTGCGCTTTGCTTCGACCGTTTCACCATCATCGAGGCACCGTAACGATGACGACTTCGTCCTGCGTCGGCATCCGCATATCCAGTTCGCTATTGGCGATCTTCTCGATTCGCCCGTGAGTCGCCCATGCTCCCTGCTCCAGGCGCAACCGCCCCCACTCCACATTCAGCTGGTCACGCTCGCGTTTAAGCCCCTGAAGCTCGACGAACAGGCGTCGGCTGCGATGTTTGCTGTAGACGACCCCCACGGCCGAGGCCATCACGGCCATCGCGAGGGCGATCACCACTGCGCCGCGCCACTTCATGGCAGCCGCTCCGCCACGCGCATCACTGCGCTACGCGCTCGCGGGTTGTCTTCCAGCTCCGAGTCGTCGGCGCGCACCGCCTTACCCACCAGGCGCAGTTTCGGCTGCTTCTCCGGAGGCGCCACCGGAACGCCTGGAGGCAGATCGCCTACCCGGCTGCTGTCGCGCATGAAGCGCTTCACCAGCCGGTCTTCCAGGGAATGAAAACTGATGATCACCAGCCGCCCGCCGGGGGCGAGCACGTCCAGCACGTCGTCAAGCAGTGCTTTCAGCGCGTCCAACTCGGCATTGAGGGCGATCCGGATCGCCTGGAACGTTCGGGTAGCCGGGTGTTTGCCCGGTTCCCGCCGCGGCACCGCTTCCTCCACGAGCCGGGCCAGCTCGCCCGTGGTCTTCGGCAGCGTGCCGTCGTCGCGGTGTCGGACGATGCTATTGGCAATGCGTCGCGCGAAACGTTCCTCGCCGTAGCGACGGAGCACGCGCTCCAGCTCGGCAGCGGGAACCTCGGCCAGCCATTCCGCCGCCGTGGAACCCGAGGAGGAATCCATACGCATATCAAGCGGGCCATCGCGCAGGAAGCTGAAGCCCCGGGAAGCATCGTCCAGCTGCGGCGAGGACACGCCGAGGTCCAGCAGCAGCCCGTCCACCGCACCGGCAATGCCTTCCGCTTCCGCAATCCGGCCTAACTCGGCGAACGAGCCGTGAATGATGCGGCAACGACGATCGTCAACGAAGCGATCGCGCGCGCGCTCGATAGCCTGGGGATCCCGGTCGAGCATCCAGAGTCGGCCTGTCTCGCCCAGCCGGGCGAGTATGGCCGAGGCGTGCCCTCCACGACCGAAGGTTCCATCCACGTAGGTACCGTCCGCGCGCACGTTAAGCGCCTCCACCGCCGGTTCGAGAAGCACCGGCTTATGTTCGGTTCCGTTCACTGAAATCTTCTGTACCGCTCCGCCTGCGTGTTCCACCGGTCCCCGGCTGCGACCGGCGGTCGGCAGACTACAGGGACAGTGACTCGAGCTCGTCGGGCAGCTCTTCTTCCTCCGCCGCCTCGGCAAGCCATTCGTCTCGTTTTTCCGTCCAGGCGTTCTCGTCCCAGAGTTCGAACTTGTTGCCCTGCCCGATCAGAACGGTCTTCTTGTCGAGCCCGGCAAACTCGCGCAGCGGCGGCGGAACCAGAATCCGCCCATTGCCGTCCAGCTGGCATTCAGTCGCATGGCCGATCAGCAACCGCTGCAGTCGACGCGCCGTGCGGTTGAGCGTCGGCAGCCGCACAAGCTTCTGCTCGATGGTTTCCCACTCTGGCAGGGGATAGACGAGAAGGCAGTGATCGCGGTCCACCGTCACCACAACCTGGCCGTCGCACAGCTCCTGGAGCCGGTCGCGATACCGGCTCGGAAACGCCATGCGCCCCTTAGCGTCCAGGTTTATGTGGGCGACACCACGAAACACTCATGCCCCCTTTTCCGCCCAGGAATTCCATTTCTCACCACTTTTTCCCACATCGCTACACAATATAGGTATCGCCCCGCCCGGCGTCAACCGAACGAAGCCCTGATTCTTCCTTTTTGCACAGGAACTTACGGCGCCAACTGAAATGACGGACGAACGGAGCCGGTAGCGCCCGGGAATAAGGGCCGGAAAACATGGCGTTAAGAAAGAGGGGTCACAAGACCAGTGAGATCACTGATTCAATGCGCTGAGTTTGCAAGGGAAATCTCAGTTCTGGATGGGAAAAGCAGGAAGCCGGCCTGTAAGCCGGGTTCTGTCTGAGGCAGTCATTCCTCTGGGGCGTACGTCACCGTACACCTCTAGCGGCCTACCCGGGAGCAGCGCGGGCCACACCATCGCTCCCCTATTTGGCCTTGCTCCGGGTGGGGTTTACCCTGCCACGACGTGTTGCCACGCGCGCGGTGCGCTCTTACCGCACCATTTCACCCTTACCTGTGCCCTGACGGGCCATCGGCGGTATATTTTCTGCGGCACTTTCCGTCGGCTCACGCCGCCCAGGCGTTACCTGGCACCCTGCCCTGCGGAGCCCGGACTTTCCTCCACGTCCCACGGACGCAGCGACTGCCCGGCCGGCTTCCCGCGAGGATTGTAACAGCAAGACGGACTGCGCGCCTCATGAACAGGCGCCTGCCGGATCGGCGATGAACCCCGAACCGGCGGGACCCTGACAAAACCGCCCGCCGCCGCACCTTGCCCGTGACCGGAATCGACGCGCGTTACCGCGAAATAACAATCGGCAATTCCTTCTCCCGCGGCCCAATGGGTCACGCCTTGCGGTCAAGCGCGCGGCGGTAAAGCTCGTTACGGCTCAGACCGGTAATGCGTGCGGCGAGCTTGGCCGCCTGCTTCACGCCGACCTCCTCCAGCAGGACGTCGAGAAGCCGATCCGCATCGACGGCGGATGCCTCCTCCGGCACCGGTTCCGCGCCGTGCACGAGAAGCACGAATTCACCCCGGCGCTGCTCCTCGTTTGCGGCGACCCACCCGGCAAGCTCTCCCAGCGTCCCATCGCGCACGGTCTCGTAGGCTTTCGTCAGCTCCCGGGCCACCACGGCCTCCCTGTGCTCGCCCAGGGTCGCCGCCATATCGCCAAGCGAGGCCACCACCCGATGACTGGACTCGAGGAACACCAGCGTCCGCTGCTCCGGCTTGAGTGCCTGCAGACGCTGACGCCTGGCGGAGCCACGGTTCGGCAGGAAGCCCTCGAAGACGAAACGGTCCGTGGGCAGTCCCGCCACCGACAACGCCGCGATCAGACTGCAGGCGCCGGGGATGGGCACCACGGGGCAGCCGCGCCGTCTGGCCAGGCGCACCAGCGGAAAACCGGGATCACTGATCAGTGGAGTGCCGGCATCACTGACCAGCGCAACATCGTCACCCGCCGCCAGCTTCCCGAGCACGACCTCCGCCTGCCGCTGTTCGTTGTGCTCGTGGAGGCTGAGCATCGGCCGGGAAATGCCCAGGTGATTGAGCAGGCGCCGCGTATGCCGGGTGTCCTCTGCGGCGATGCAGGAGACCGCTCCCAGGGTTTCCACCGCCCGCCGGGTGACATCCCCGAGATTTCCGATTGGCGTAGCGACGACGAAAAGCCGTCCGGGTTGGTTTGACACGGTCAATCCCAAATGCAGATACTCAGGCGCCGGAGCGTGCGTTGCCGAGGCAACACGGGCAGCCGGATGCGGCGGTGGCGGGTGTAACCGCGGGCCTGTCCGCCGAGGCGGCAGTGTAGCCGACACGGAGTGCCATGAGTACCGTGAAGAGCCGCTCCGGCCGCTGCCCCGAAGCGAGCCGGTCGCGCAAAGGCAGCAACATTACCGCCCAACGGCCCGCGCGACCCTCAGGCCGACCAGCGCGTTCGCCGACGGCACACGCGGCACAGGGCCGCCACGAAGCTGCGGACACACGGGAATTCTTCAGCGTTCCCGAAACCCGGCGGACGCCTGCATGGGCCACACCTGCCCGGTAGTTCAGGCGGCTGCCGATGCGACACCAGACACTCGAGGTCCAATACGTCAGATGAGGCTATGGATCCGCGGCCGACAGGCCGCCACATTCCTCGCCGTGGTCGTGCTGCTACTGGCCGGTTGCGCGACACCTCCCCCCACCCCCAGCGGGGACCGCCTCGCCGCGCAGGTAGACCAGGCCCGGGCCGCAAGACAGGCGGGGCAGCTTCAGCGTAGCGCCGAGCTCTTCGAGTCCGCGGCGGAACTCGCCGATTCGCCACAACGCCAGAAACTTCGGCTACAGGCAGCACTCGTATACCTGGATCTGGGCGTACAGTCCCGCGCACAGGACATCGCTGACTCCATCGACATCGACGCCACCGCGCTCGACCCCGAGGGCAGCGAACTCCATCGGCTGGTGCGCGCCCGTCTGGCGCGCCTTCAGGGCGACTCGGCACAGGCACTCGAGCTACTCACTCCGACTGCCTCGGCCCTGTCCGACGGCGCACTCACGGAGTGGCTGACGCTGGAGGCGAAGCTCGCCCTGAACAACGACCAGCCGCTGCGTGCCGCTCGTGCACTCGACCGGCAAAGCTCCCTGCTGCCTCCCGCGCAACAATCCACAAATCGGCGCCAGATCTGGGACGCGTTGCTGCAGGTCCCCATGGAGAAGTTACGCGAACTCGTGCCGCCGACACCCGACCGGTTCGGCGGCTGGCTTGAACTCGCGTACGTGGTTCGCGTCAATCGGCTGAAACCGGATCAGCTGCAGCAGGAACTCGAGGGCTGGGAAGACCGCTATCCCGACCATCCCGCCGCCGGGCCATTCGCCATGCGCGTTGCAAAGCGGCAGCAGGAGGCCGTGGGGACGCCCTCCGACGTCACCCTGATGCTGCCCCTGTCCGGACCGCTGGCACAGGCCGGTGAGGCGGTGCGCCGGGGCTTTCTGGCCGCCTACTACGATATGCCCCCGGAGCAGCGGCCGACACTGCGTGTGTACGATCTCGGCGACCAGGGCACCGACGCGGTCTCCGCGTATCGCGACGCCGTCGAGAGCGGCACGGACCTGGTCATCGGACCGCTGACCAAGTCGTCCCTGGAAAGCATGACCGTCTGGAAAGAATTCCCCGTCAAGGTACTGGCCCTGAACCGCCTCAACCGGGAAGACTACGGCGCCGACGATCTGTACCAGTTCGGGCTCGCCCCGGAGGAGGACGCCCAAGCCGCGGCGAAGCTCGCAGTGGACCGTGGCTACCGGCGTCTGGTGGCGCTGGCGCCGGCCAACGACTGGGGGGATCGCACCCTTGCCGCGTTCCGACAGGCCATGGACGAAATGGACGGAACGGTACTGGAGACTGCCCAGTTCGACCCGGAGACGAGCGACTTCAGTGACGCCATCCGCCGGGTCTTCAATCTGGACGTCAGTGTGCGGCGTTACCGACAGCTGCGCTCCGTGGTGCGACGCAACCTGGAATTCCAGCCAAGACGGCGTCAGGACGTTCAGGCGGTCTTCGTCGCCGCCTTTCCGCGCCAGGCAAGGCTCATGCGGCCACAGATCCGCTTCCATCGCGGTATCGGCATACCGGTGATCGCCACGTCCGATGCCTATTCCGGCCACCCGGATCGCGAGGCTGACCAGGATATGGATGGCCTGACCATTGTTGACATCCCGTGGCTCTACAGCGAGGAACTGAGCGGGGAACTCGCGCGCATTCACGACCAGATCGCCGGAATATGGCCGCCCGACGACGATCCGTTTCCCCGGCTTTACGCCCTGGGGGTGGATGCCTTCCGCCTGGCGGGACGGCTGAAGGTGCTGCGCTCAGAGCCCAGCCTCTCCGTCGCCGGCGCCTCCGGGCGTCTCAGCATCGATGCCCAGGGGGTCATTCACCGCGAGCTGATCCCGGTCAGCTTCGAGAATGGACTGGCGGCACCGGCGGCGGAAAATCGCGTCGCGGATGCGCCCGGCGATGGGGATCACGAGTAATGCCCGCGTTGTCACGCCGCAAGGTCGGCAGCCAGGCGGAATTGCACGCACTTCGGTACCTTCGCGACGCTGGCCTCGAGTGCCTGGCCCGCAACTACCAGACCCGTCGCGGCGAGATCGACCTCATTATGGCGGATCGGGACGTCGTGGTATTCGTCGAGGTTCGTCAGCGCTCACGCACGGACTTCGGCGACGGCATCGAGAGCGTCACTCGAGACAAGCAGCGAAAGCTCGCTGCCGCCGCCCTGCACTACCTACAGATTCACGGCAACGACGCCCCCTGCCGGTTCGATGTGGTGGCCATCGATGGTAGTGGTGATATCGAATGGGTGCGCAACGCCTTCGAGGTCCCGGGCTGAGCGCCACCACCAGACACCGCAACGAGCGAACACGGCCAATTTTTTCGAAGGTAAGCCATGGACCCCCACGAGCGAATCTCGCAGCAGTTCCACGAAAGCATTCGCACCAAGCAGATGGCGCTGGACATGCTGGCGCCGCAGATTATCCGCGCCGCCGCCGTCATGGCGCGGGCACTGCAGAGCGACGGCAAGATTCTGAGCTGCGGTAACGGCGGTTCGGCGGCGGACGCCCAGCATTTCTCCTCCGAGCTGCTCAACCGGTTCGAGATGGAGCGCCCCGGGCTGCCCGCCGTGGCGCTGACCACCGACAGCTCGACCTTGACCTCGATTGCCAACGACTACGATTATCGGGACGTTTTCGCGAAGCAGTGTCGTGCTCTCGGGCACCAGGGCGACGTACTGCTGGCAATCTCCACGAGCGGCAACAGCCCCAATGTCGTTGCCGCCGTGGAAGCAGCCCATGAGCGTCAGATGAGCGTAGTGGCTCTAACCGGTCGGGACGGCGGAACCATGGCGGGACTGCTTCGCGGCGAAGACGTCGAGATCCGGGTGCCCGCCAACGTGACCGCCAGGGTGCAGGAGGTCCACCTCCTGACCATCCACTGCATCTGCGACCTGATCGACCACCACCTGTTCAGCCCGGAGTAGCGGCACCAGGCGCGGGTAAGGGCGCGCGCTCAGCCGCTCGCATCAAGCGCGCCGCGGTAGAGGGCGGCGTCCGCATCGGAGAAACAGCAAGCGACGATTCGCTCGAAGTCGTCTTCCGCGGCACGCATCTCGGCGACGGCAATGCGCGCGGCACGCTCCTTGGGGAAACCGTACACGCCGGTACTGACGGCCGGAAACGCAATGCTTCGGACGCCGTTTTCCCGAGCGACCTCCAGCGACCGGCGGTAGCACGAGCGCAATGCCTCGTCCTCCCCATGGTCGCCACCCGACCACACCGGGCCGACGGTGTGGATCACATAGCGGGCGGGCAACTTGAAGCCCGGCGTCAGCTTCGCATCGCCGGTTTCGCAGCCGTCGAGGCGCCGGCACGCCTCCTTGAGCTCGGGGCCGGCCGCCCGGTGGATCGCGCCGTCAACACCTCCGCCGCCCAGAAGCGTCTTGTTGGCGGCGTTGACAATGGCATCCACGGAAAGCTTCGTGATATCGCCGGTAATGATCTCGATCATCGGCCCACCTCGACCACGCACCTTCTCCCGCGAAACATTGTGGTCAATGAAACGGCGGA
>JASFMS010000073.1:0-7473 GCA_050117435.1 Ectothiorhodospiraceae bacterium
GCTCGGGCCGGCGGCAAACACCCTGACGGAGACGCCGGCCCGAGCGGCCAGGACACGCCCGACTCCATCCCTCGCCTGCCGGTTTGCCACGGCGGCGCGCTGGCGCGTAACCTGACTGGACACTGCTAAGCCATGCGGTGGGTGGCGGCTGGATGGTCGTTGCCCGCTCCCGGCCACCCACCCCACCGCCGCAAGCGGCGTCTGTACCCATGCCGACAGCAACGAGGTCGCATCATGAAGAAGGATCCGAACAAGGGATATGTGGCGCTCCTTGGCTGGAGCCTCAACGCCGTTGAGGCCGCCGAGAATTTCGACCGACGCTACGTAGTGGTCGCCCCCGACTGGGCGGAGGACTACTGCAAAGAACACGGAATACCCTACATTCCGTGGAACTTCGAGCGCCTTAACGATCGTTCAATGGAGATCGCTGAGCAGCTCAAGGCCAAGGGAGTGGACGTGGCGATCCCCCTGTTCGAGGAAACGGTGGAGTGGGCCGGCGCCATCAATTCCGTGCTCATGGGCAATCCCCGGCTGCACGGCCAGGCGGTGCTGTTCCGCGACAAGGCGCTGATGAAGCGCCGCGCGCAGCTCGGCGGCATTCGTGTGGGCATCTTCGAGGAAGCCCATGACAAGAGCGACGTCATCCGCTTCCTGCGGCGGGTCAATCAGACGCTGCTCAAGCTGGATGGCGACCCCAACGACCCCATCCACCTCAAGGCGTTCGACAAGGCGGGCTGCCTGGGCCACCGGATCATCCGCACCCCGGATGAAGTCGACACCATTCCCGACGAGGAATTCCCGGTACTCATGGAGAGTCACCTGGACGGCTGGGAGTTCGCCGTGGAGGCCTGGATCCACAACGGCAAGATCCGCTTCCTGAACATCTCCGAGTACGTGACGCTGGGATATTCCGTGTTCGTACCGGCCACGCCGGAGCTGGAAAGCTGGCGGGATCTGATAACCAAGGAAATCGAGAAGCTCATCAAGACATTCGATATCCAGTTCGGGCAGATTCATCCGGAATACTTCGTCACCAGCGACGGCACCATGTACTTCGGCGAGGTGGCCTACCGGCCGCCGGGCTTCAAGGCCTTCGAGCTCATGGAGCGGGCCTACGGCTTCAACGCCTACCAGGCCTCGATTCTGGTGTTCGATCCGAAGGCCACCGAAGAGGAAGTTCAGAACTTCTTCCCGACACCGGTGAAGGACGCCAAGGGCTACGCCGGCTGTTTCGGCGTCTACCCGCGTCGACGCGTGGTCAGCCGCCTGGAAATCCCGGAAGAGACGGAGGAACACCCCTATTTCGACTATCATGAGCTCACGCCGCCGATGGAGGAGACCGTGACCAAACGCACAGCCTTCGGCACGCACTGGGGCCTGGTGTTCTTCTTCGGTGACGATCCGTACACCATGCGGGATCTGCTCAAGCACCAGGAAGACCTGGATTTCTACGTCTGAGGGAGATTGAAGTAACCGCATGACACCACCCACCGGAGAATCACCCAACGCCGCGCTGGACGGCCTGCTCGCCAAACTCGACGAGGCGACGGCGATACTGGCGGAGGCACAGGATTTCGCCAAACCGGGCAAGTTGCGGCGGGTCCTGGATACCGCCCGCCGGGCGATACTCCACCCCGGTGGGTGCGCGGCGATCGAGAACAGGGCACGCACACTGGAGGAGGCGGGGGTCTTTCAGGGCTCGGACTGGGCGGCGCCCCAGACCCTCGTCCCCTCCTTCACGACGTATGCCCTCAAGAGCCCCGATGCCGATACGGTGGTGGTGGAGGCGCTGAGCGAACTCCGCCTGCTGGCCGTCGCCCAGGGGGAGTACGTACACCCGCTGATCTCCACGGAACAGGCCCATCACTATCTCACCCAGGTTCTGGCCATCAACCTCTCCATGCTGTTCACGCCGGTAAGCGAAGCCGAGCGGGAGACGCAGGGCCGGCTGGCGGAGGTTCCGCGGGCGCTGCTGCGCCATCTCGCCGAGCGCATCGGCTACGAACACGTCATGGACCGGCTGATCGACGAGATCTGGCGCGTCCTCCGCCAGCGCCCGATCCAGGTGGACACGATCAAGCAGATGATTACCCAGATCGCCGTCTACCGGGCCAACCCGGAGATCGATCTGGGCGCCAGCGGCCACGGCGCCGAGCGTCTCGTAAGCAGCCTCTTCGGGCCCACGCAGGCCTGCCGGGAGGACCCCGGCGTCGCCGTCTACGAAGAGCGTCTGCATTCCCTGGACAACGGCGCCCTCCAGTACGAGGTCACGGGCTTTGCCCGGGCGATGCACGACACCGGTATCGTCTCCCCCTACCATGCCGTGCTGCTGCGCTTCCTCAAGGACAACGCCGACCATCTGCTCGGCGAGGCCCTGGGCCTGTCCAGCACCGGCCGCGACTGCCTTCTCTGCTACCGGGAGCTGGTGCTGGCGCTTATCGACGAGGCGGTGTTTCCGGCCACCGCCCAGGGCATATATGGCCTGGCCCTGATGCTGGAGCGGGGCATTCTCTACCAGCCGGCGGTGGCCCCCGCTCTGTGGCGGCAGCTCCGGCTGCCTTTGTCCGCCTGGTCCCACGAGCGACTGCGCATCGTCTTCGGCGAGGCGGTTTCCCCGCGAACGTGGCTGCTGGAGGGAGTACTCTCCATGCTCGGTCAGCCCCTCGGGGTCGGTCAGGGCAACAACCCCACCTGCCAGTCGGCACGGGCGTTGTCCATGTGGTCATACGTGGACCCGGATTACCTGCTGCAGATCCTCGCCTGGGCGGCGCGGGACGACGAGGTGATCATCCATTTCGAGAGCGAGGCGGTCTCCTCGCGGGGGTGTCTGGCCGACATCAGCCGTCCGCTTCCCATGGATCTGGATCCCGTATCGCTGATCCTGGTTCCACACCTGGACTTCATCTACGAGGCCATGGGCCGGCTCTGCGTCGGCCGCGAGGGGGATCCGCACCGCTGGATCAACCCGGAGTTCCACGGCTGGTGGGTGGGACGCGGCTTCCGCATCAACGTGGACGTGGCGAGCGGACACCTGCACGAGCCCGAGGAATTCCTCCGGTATTTCTATGCCTACTACCATCCGCTGTACAACGGCAACCAGCCGCTGATCCATCCGCAGCCGGCGGGCATCGCGGTGACCGACAGCGCCGCCCGCTTCATCGGCTGGCACGCCATCGCCATACTGCGCACGGCGCTTGACCCCAGCGGCGCGATGCGGGTGTATTTCTTCAACCCCAACAACGACAGCGGCCAGGACTGGGGCGACGGCGTAGAAGTGAGCACCGCGGACAACGGCGAGCTATTCGGCGAGGCGTCGCTGCCGTTCGAGCAATTCGCCTCAAGGCTCTACATCTTCCACTATGACCCGCTGGAGCCCGGCGAGCCGGCGAATATCACCCGGGAAGAGCTGGACCGGGTACTGGGCTACCTGTACAGAAGCTGGGGCGCCGAACGGATAACCGACGCCACACTCCAGGCGAGCCGCGGACCCGAGGCGTAGCGGTCGCCAGAGGGGGCCGGGAACGGCAACGTCCCGGCCTCAGGCGCTTCCTCCAAGCCGCGTCAGCAGGCGGTCGAGCTGGTCCGCGAACGCCTTGCGATCCGCCTGACTCAGCGCGGGCGGCCCACCGGTATCGACACCGCTGGCACGCAGCGTATCCATGAAGTCCCTCATGTTGAGCCGGGCGCCGATATTGGACTTCGTGAACGGCTCGCCGCGCGGGCTGAGCGCGTGCGCGCCCTTTTCCACCACTTCCGCGGCAAGCGGGATGTCGGCCGTTATGACCAGATCGCCCTCGGCAACCCGCTTTACGATCTCGTTGTCCGCCACGTCGAAACCGGCGGCCACCTGCAGGGTATGAATGTGGGGCGAACGCGGCACCCGCATCGGCTGGTTGGCCACGAGCGTCAGCGACAGGGCACGGCGCTGCGCGGCCCGGAACAGAATGTCCTTTATCACCACCGGACACGCGTCCGCGTCCACCCAGATCTTCATAGTGCCCGCTCCCTTTCTCGGTTGTCCGGTTCCGGCCTGGCGCGGCAGGATCGGGGAAGCCCGGTTGGTCATGATGCCAGACCCGCGCGGCTTACAATGACGAGCGCCAGGGCGAAGAACCCGATCACCTGGATGAAGAAGAACGTGAACCGCAGCGTCACCACCGTATTGGTCTGCGTGAAGCTCACGTGAATCAGCGACTGCACCACTCGCGCGCAAAGGACGGCCACGCATACCGCGGCCACGAAGCCGCCGCGGACGCCGCTGACGTGCAGGGCAAGCACGATGGCCCCGAACACCGGGAGATTTTCCACGCAGTTGGCATGGGCGCGCATGGCCCGTTTGTACCAGTCCGCTCCCTCGATACGGTATTCGCGGAAATCACCGATACCCGCACGCCCGGTGAAGATGCGGCTCCAGCGGTAGACGCCCACCGTGGCAACCAGCAGAACGAGCGTCCAGACGGCAAACCCGAAAAGCGACCAAATGGGCACGGTCATGCGTCAGCCCTCCTCTTTCGCGCAGCGGCGTTTCCCCTCAGACTCCTGTCCGGGGAACGAACGCCTTACCGGACAGTCTGATGGTTCTCCACGGCATATTCATCCGCCATTGAGGGGCAAACGCCACCAATGACAATAACGCTGAGCATCATCGCCATAACCGTGGTCATCTCTCTGCTTGCCTGGCAGCAGCCACGGCTGCTGGACTCGCTGATCTACTGGCCACCCGCGGTATCGCGGGGCGAGTGGTGGCGCCTGCTCACCCACGGATTCATTCATGCCGACGGCGGCCACCTGCTTTTCAACATGATCACGCTGTATTTCTTCGGCAGCGTCATGGAGCGCGTACTGACGCCGTACATCGGCGTGCCGGGGTTCGTCCTTTTTTATCTCGCCGGCATCGTTGTCGCCATTCTGCCGACCCACCTGCGTCAGCGCGGCAACACCGGTTACCGTAGCCTGGGCGCCTCCGGGGCGGTCTCGGCCATGCTCTTCGCCTTCATTCTCCTGCGGCCCTGGTCGATGCTGGTGGTATTCGTCGTGCCCGTTCCGGCAATCGTCTTCGCGGTTGCCTACGTGGCCTACTCCGTATGGGCGGACCGCAACGCCCCGGGGAACATCAATCACGGCGCCCATCTATGGGGCGCGGCATGGGGCGTGGGCTTCATGGTCTGGCTGGAGCCCAGGGTGCTGCAGCATTTCCTCTCGCAGCTGATGTCCCCGTCGCTGGGGTAGGCCGCCGGCCCCGCTGCCCATATGAAGGTGGCAGCTCAGCGTGTATAACCGGGGAATCTCAGGCCGAATCGGGAGAACGGAATGCTCGGTGATCGGGAAACAATCGTGTTCTACGACGAACGCATGCTGGCCCACCGCCCCGACGCCGACGATCCATTTCTCCCAGGCCGGCTGGACCGACGAGTCCGGGAGATTCTTGCCGGACTCGGCGTCAAATGGAAATACCCGGAGCATCCGGGACGCCTGTCGGCAATCCGTGAGCTGCTGGACTCCCAGCCCGTGCCGGGGGTCCGCTTTGAAACCGGGACGGCGGCCACCCGCGAGCAACTCGGCCGCGTTCACACCACCTCGTACCTGGAAGGCATCTACGCGCTGCGGGGCCAGAACGCGTGGCTGGACGTGGACACGACTGCCGTGTCCGCCGGCAGCGTCGAGGCGGCCGAGGTCGCGGCCGGAACGGCCATCGCCGCCGTCGAGGCGGTAATTCAGGGCCGTGCGCCTTCGGCTTTCGCCCTGGTCCGCCCCCCCGGCCACCACGCCGAGCCCGTGCGCGCCCGCGGCTTCTGCCTGTTCAACAACATGGCCGTCGCCGCCGCCCATGCCCAGGCGGCGCTCGGCTGCCCTCGCGTGCTGATCGTGGACTGGGACGCTCACCACGGCAACGGCACCCAGGAGATATTCTGGGCGGACCCGGATGTGATGCTCTTCGATACCCACCGGGCTGCGCCCTTCTACCCCGGTTCAGGCGGGCTGGAAGAAGTCGGCGGCGGACTGGGCGAAGGCACCACCGTGAACGTGCCGCTGCCGGGCGGCGCCGGCGACACCGCCATGATCAAGGCGTTCCGCGAAATCCTCGTCCCTGCCGCAGACTGGTTCAAGCCCGACCTGGTGCTTGTGTCTGCGGGTTTCGACCCTCACCGGCTGGACCTGTCGTTGAACATGAGCTACGAGGGTTTCGCGGCGCTGACCGGGATCGTCCGGGAGATTGCCGAGCGCCACTGCAACGGCCGCCTGGCCATGATCCTGGAAGGCGGCTACCACCTGGAATCCCTCGCCCACGGCGTACGCGCCGTCCTCGAAGTACTCTGCGGCGCCGAGCCTCGCGAACCCGGGGAATGCGGGGTAGAGGAAGTCGCTGCGGCCGCCGCGTTCCACCGCGACGCCTTCACCCCCTCCAGCTAGGTAAACGCTGAACGATTCCCTAGCCGACCCGTGCGAAACACCGGCACATCATGGGGATTAGTCAACACGGCGCCGATCGATATAATGCGTCCGGCGAGTCCGCAAAGCGGGCAACACGGGCGATTCGGCGACGAGCGATTCGGAAATGAGCGACGCACTACAGAAAGTCACCCTGCGGCAGCTCCAGATTTTTCTGGTAGCCGCGGACACGCTCAGTTTCGCCCGCGCCGCGGGCATCCTGAAACTCACGCCGCCGGCGGTGTCCATGCAGATGAGCAGCCTGGGTGAGGAACTGGGTGTCCCCCTGTTCCAGAAGACCGGTCGCCGCCTCGAGCTGACACCCGCGGGGGAAAAGCTCGTTCCCTACGCCCAGCGCATCACCAGCACGCTGCGTGAGGCGAGCGAGGCCATCCAGGCGCTGCAGGGAGTGGAACGCAGCACCGCCCGCGTCGCCATGGTGACGACATCGCGGAATTTCGGCCCGCACCTGGTGGCACGGTTTCAGGCCGCGCATCCGGAAATCCATCTTGACATCGCCATCGCCAACCGGCGCAGCGTCATCGACAAGCTTGAGAACAATCAGGTGGACCTGGCGCTCATGGGCCGCACACCGAAACGCATCGACGTCGAGGCGCAGCCCTTCGCCGAGCATCCCTACGTGATCATCGCCAGCCCCAACCACCCGCTGGCGGCGACGAAGAACATCGACCCCCGGCGCCTGTCCGGTGAGGTCTTCCTGGCCCGGGAATCGGGCTCCGGAACGCGCATGGTGCTGAATCACTTTCTGCGCGAGAACGGCCAGGAATCCCCGCGCATTCAAGAGATCGGCGGTAACGAGAACATCAAGCAGGCGGTGATGGCGAACATGGGCATTGCCGTCATATCCCGCCACACCATCCACCTGGAACTGCAGGCCGGCCGACTGGTGGAGCTGGACGTGCAGGGCATGCCCCAGGTGCGCACGTGGTTCGTGGTCCACCTCAAGGGCAAGGAACTGCCGCCGGCCGCCCGGCGTTTCAAGCAGTTCGTCGAGCAGGAAGGTCCGGGGTTCATGGCCGAATT
>JASFMS010000074.1:0-7418 GCA_050117435.1 Ectothiorhodospiraceae bacterium
CGAAGCAGGGCCATGAAGCCCTCGCGCTCCAGCCTGAGCAGCCACTGCTCGCTCACGCGGCTTCCGGAATCCACGTCCCCGCCGCAAAGCGCGCTGGCGGCGTATCGCGCCACCTCGAAGTCGTGCTCGGAGATGAAGCCGCCGTCGCGCATGTTCACCAGCAGACCCGTGAGCGTCGCAAGTGCATTCCGGCCGGCCACGGTGACGGGCCGCTTGAGCGGTGGCCGGTAGGCCGCCTCGGCGAGCGCCCTCGCCCGCTGTGTGGCGACGTGAAGCACTTCGTGGCTGTTCAGAACCACGGTCGTGTTGGCACCCAGCAGCCCCAGTTGCCGACTTTCCGGTGCGCCACCGCCGACCTTCGCTTTTGCCACCGTCTCGAAGTACGTTCTCAGGAACGGGAACGGGTCGCCGTCCGGCGAATTGGCCGCCGCCCGCAAGGCGAGCTCTTTGCAGCCGCCGCCGGCGGGAATAAGGCCCACGCCCGCCTCCACCAAACCGATGTAGCTCTCCATCGCGGCCACGACCTCGTCGCAATGCATGACGAACTCGCAGCCGCCGCCGAGCGCCATGCCGCGAACGCCGGCAACGACAGGAATCAGGGAATCGCGCATGCGGCCGGTGGCGCGCTGGAACATCTCCACCATGGTTTCCAGAGTGTCGAAATCCCCCGCCTCCAGGGCTTCGGCCACCTGTTTCAGGTTTGCGCCGACGGAAAACGGCTCCCGCTCCTGCCACAGAACCACCGCGGAATAGGTTCGCTCGGCCACGTCCATGGCCTGGAGCACGCCCTCCAGCACATCGGCTCCCACGGCGTGCTGTCGCGTTCGAAAGCTCAGTACTCCAACGTCGGATTCCAGGTGCCACAGGCGCACGGCGTCTGTCTCGAACGTGGTCTCGCCTCGCGGCGGCCGTGGTCCGCCCAGAACCGCTTCGGGGAAGTACTGGCGGCGATACACGGGCAGCTCGGAGCGCGGCCGGTACACGGCATCCTCCGGCGCATAGGAGCCCTCGGGGGTATGCACCGCATCGATTCGCTCCACCCACGAGGGCAGCGGTGTGGCCGACATGGCTTCACCGGCATCGATATCCGAGCGGATTGCCGCTGCCGTGTCCGCCCATCCGCTGGCCTGCCAGATCTCGAACGGCCCCTGCTTCCATCCGAAGCCCCAGCGGATGGCGAAATCCACATCGCGGGCGTTGTCGGCGATATCGCCGAGGAGGTGAGCTGCGTAGTGGAACGTGTCCCGGTGGATGGCCCAGAGGAAGCGTGCCTGGGCATGGTCCGACTCCCGCAGCCGGCGGAAACGCGCCGCGGGATCCTTTTCCGAGAGTATGTCCTGGACTTCCGGCGCCGCCTTCTGCTCCGAGGCACGGTATTCGCCGCGCTCGGTATCCAGCACCATGATCTGTTTACCTTCCTTGCGGTAGACGCCGGCACCACTCTTCTGCCCGAGCGCCCCGCCCTGGATGAGCGTGTTCATCCAGTCCGGCAGTTTCAGGTAGTCCACCCAGGGATCGTCGGCCAGTGCCTCCCGCGATCCCTCGACCACATGCTTCAGCGTATCCAGCCCAACCACGTCGGCGGTACGGAAAGTGGCGCTCTTGGGCCGGCCGATCGCGGGGCCGGTCAGTGCGTCCACCGTATCGAACGGGATCCCCAGACGGTCGGCGTGGTGCATCGCGGCAACAATGGCGAACACACCGATCCGGTTGCCTATGAAGTTCGGGGTGTCCTTGGCCCGCACCACGCCTTTTCCGAGGGCCGTGGTGAGGAAGGATTCCAGCTGATCCAGGACCCAGCCCTCGGTGCGCCGCGTGGCAATCAGCTCCACCAGGTGCATGTAACGGGGCGGGTTGAAGAAATGGATGCCGCAGAAATGGGGCTGGATGGACTCGGGCAGTACCTCCGCCAGCGTGTTCACCGACAGTCCCGAGGTGTTTGAACCCACCAACGCCTTTTCCGGTAGGTACTCGGCGATACGGCCGAACAGATCGCGCTTGATATCGATACGCTCGGCAACGGCCTCGATGACAAGGTCGCAGTCCCTGAGCTCCTCAAGATGCTGGTCGTAATTCGCCGGGCGGATCAGCTCGGCATGGCTTTTGGTGGCCAGCGGCGCTGGCTGCAGCTTCTTCAGCCGCTCGATGGCCCGGCGCGCGTTGGCATTGGGGTCGTCACCCTCGGCGGGCAGTTCGAACAGAACCGCCTCGACACCGGCGTTGACCAGATGGGCAGCAATCTGTGCGCCCATGACACCCGCCCCGAGCACCGCCGCCCGGCGAACCTGAATACGTTCGCTCATCGTGTTCCTCTCTCCGTTCGAGTCCGTACCGGAATGTGGTGGTGCCGGCCCGGACTCGGGTCAAGGCAACCCGAGCCGGGGCCGACAGCGAGTCAGGCAACTTCCTGACGGTCGGGCGAGCCGGAGTCCCGCTGCCAGGACGGCGCCAGCTCCTCCTTGTCGAACGCGTCCGTCAGGATGGCGTCGTAACGAAGCGCCTCGTAGTCGCGAACCCGCTGCGCTTCGTCCGTGTCGACAACTCCTTTGTCCACTGCCTGAGTGAGACGTTCCTCGAAGGTGTAGCCCTGAACCTGCCCACGGCCAACGGCCTTCTGGAGCTTGTCGTAGGCCGGTTCGGCCTCGAGGAGCACCCGAAAGGCCTCTTCCATCCGGCCGGTGACGTCGTCGCCACCCTGTCCCAGGTACATGAACTGCGTCACCCGGTCGCGCACGCCGCCGGCCGTCATCATCTGCTCGGCAAGCCGACTGCCGAGACGGTCACGAGGTGCCTTGCAGGGGCGCCCCAGCGGGAAGACCACGAAGCGCAGGGCATGAGCAACGGGGCGATTGGGGAAATTGTCGAAGAACTCGTCGAAGGCTCGACTGGCCTCATGCAGACAGTTTTCGACCGACCACCGCACGTGATCCAGTTCGTTCTCCGGACGTCCGGCGTCGTAGTGGAACTTGAGCACCGCGGAAGCCAGATAGAGATTGCTCAACACATCCCCGAGCCGAGCCGACAGCCTTTCCTTGCGTTTCAGCTCGCCGCCGAGCACCCCCATGGCCACGTCCGCCACGAACGCCAGCGCCGAGCTCATGCGAGTAAGCTGACGGTAGTAACGGGCCGTGTCACCGTGCACCGGCGAGCCGGCGAGGCGGGCGCCGGTGAGACCGAGCGTGAAAGCCCGAATTCCGCGATTCACCGAGTAACCCACGTGACGGAAGAGCAGTCGGTCGAAGGCGTCGAGGTCGTTGTCCCGGGCCGCTTCCATCTCCGGCAGCACGTAGGGATGGCAGCGGATAGCCCCCTGCCCGAAGATCATGAGGTTCCGGGTGAGGATGTTGGCGCCTTCCACGGTGATCGCCACCGGCGTGGCCTGATAGGCGTAACCCAGATAATTCCGTGGGCCGAAGATGATGCTGCGGCCGCCGTGAATATCCATGGCGTCGTTGACCACTTGGCGCATGCGCTCGGTCATGTGGTACTTGGCGATGGCCGAGATCACGGATGGCTTGACGCCGAGGTCACCGGCACTGGCCGTAAGCCGCCGGGCAGCCTCAAGCGTGTATGTGCCGCCGCCGATTCGGGCCATGGCCTCCTGTACACCCTCGAATTTTCCGATCGGCAGACGGAACTGCCGCCTTATCCGCGCGTAGGCGCCGGTCATGCGATAGCTGACCTTGCTCGCCGCCGTGCCCAGCGCCGGCAACGAAATGGCCCGCCCGACGGAAAGGCATTCCACCAGCATGCGCCAGCCTTTGCCCGCCATGGACGGCCCACCGATGATCCACTCAAGGGGGATGAATACGTCGCGCCCCTCCACCGGGCCGTTCATGAAGGCGAGGCCCATGGGGTAATGCCGCTTGCCGATCTCCACACCGGGGTGATCCGCGGGGATAAGGGCGCAGGTTATACCCAGATCCTCACGCTCCCCGAGCAGGTGTCCGGGATCGTGGAGTTTGAAAGCCAGGCCCACCACAGTAGCCACGGGGGCCAGCGTGATGTAACGCTTACTGAAGTTGAGCCGAATGCCGAGTACCTCGCGGCCCTCGTGCTCGCCGCGGCAGACCACGCCATAGTCCGGCATGGCACTGGCGTCGGACCCGACGTCGGGGCCGGTCAGCGCGAAACAGGGAATCTCCCGGCCGTCGGCGAGCCGCGGCAGCCAATGGTCCTTCTGCTCCACGGTACCGTACTTCATTAGAAGCTCACCCGGTCCGAGGGAGTTGGGCACCATCACGGTGACGGCCGCGGACGTGCTGCGCGTGGCGATCTTGGAGACCACCGTGGACTGGCCCAGCGAGGTGAAACCCCGTCCTCCGTACTCACGCGGGATTATGAGACTGAAGAACCGCTCTCTCTTGAGGTAGTCCCAGATCTCCGGAGCCATATCGTGGTCTTTGCGGACGATGCGGTCCTCGTCCAGCATCCCGCACAGGGTTTCCACCTGATTGTCGAGAAAGGCCCGCTCCTCCTCCGGCAGCTCCGTAATCCGGATACCGTGCAGTTTGGACCAATCGGGGATGCCCCGGAAGAGATCGGTTTCCCACCAGGTGTCGCCCGCCTCCAGCGCCTCACGCTCCGTGTCGCTCATCGGCGGCAGAACCTTGCGGAATCCTCGAAAAATGGGGGCTGTAAGGAGTTTCCGCCGCAATGGCCGGTAATTGAGAAGACCCGCCGCGGGCAGGAACACCGCGAACCCGACCAGCAACCCAGCACCGCCCAGGGCGCCGGCCAGATACAGCCCGAAGAGGTAGACGGCTACCGCCGCCGTCCAGATGGCGAGAGAAACACCCGAATAAGCCAGCGCCCACGCGCCGGCGACAGCAACCAGTGTTGCAACAAGGGCGAACATAGCACTCCTCCGTAAGAGCGGCTCGAACACGTTTCCGTCGGGGGAACACCGGTGCGCATCACCGCGCCAGCGGGGTCCGTTGGTGCTCCCCTACTTCGCGCCGGCGGCGGGCTTTCCGGCATCCTCAGCCGGGGCTTCCCGTTTCACCAGTTCGCGTCGATAGCCCGGAATGAGCGCCTCACCAATGAAGTGCATGTATGCGTGGAACTCGTCACCGGCCGGAATGGATTCCGGCGCATCGCGGCGCAACTGCAGAGTTCCCAGAAACACGGAGTACGCAAGAACCGCCCGGTCCCACGCTTCACGCCCTTCCAGCCCCATATCCCGGTAGCACTCCCGGAGAAATTCCAGGCGCCGATCCATCACGCGGCGAACCGCCTGCTCGATCAGCTTGTTCTCCGTGGCGCTGGCCAGGGCCAGGTAGAGCCGTCCCGCCCGCTGACTGCCATCCGCCTCGCGGAACAGTCGGGCCAGACGCTTGCGCGGATCCCGCTCTTCAGCGGCACGTGCGAGTACCTCATCGGTTTCGCGACGTTCCCAGAGCTCCAGAGCGGCCTGCAGGAGGGTGCGGCGATTGGCGAAATGCCAGTAGAAGCTCCCTTTCGTGACACCGAGCCGCCGTGCCAGCGGCTCTACCGCCACGCCTTTGATGCCGGCTTCGGCGATGGCGTCGAGTGCCGCCTCCGCCCAGTCTTCCGCCGACAGTGATTGCTTGATGCCGTTCCCTTTCATGCAGGCCAATCTACTCCATACGCTGCCGTATGGCAAGCACGAACAGAAGGTACACCATACGGCAGCGTATGGCAATAGGCCGCAGAGCTTCCTCGGAAGAGGCCGGCGCATCGGCGCAGCCCCGAACCGCCACACCGCTGCAAGGCGCCGAGGGTGGAAAAACGAGGCGTCAGCGGCGTTATCATGCACCCTTTGCAACCGCAGGCATCGAGGATTCATGGCCCAGCACTACCTGCAGCGGTTCTTCAACCCGCGCGCCATCGCCGTAGTCGGAGCGAGCGAGGCCCCCGACTCGGTCGGAATGCGCGTTCTTTCGAATATCCGGGATGCCGGCTATCGCGGTGAGCTTTACCCGGTGAACCCCAAGCACGAGAGAGTGCTCGGTCTGCGTTGCCACCACTCGGTTGCCGAAATCCCCGGCCCTGTGGACCTGGCTGTCATCTCGACGCCTGCGGAGACGGTGCCCGGAGTCGTTCACGAATGCGGAGAGAAGGGAATACGCAGTGTGATCGTCCACTCCTCGGGCATCGGCCGGGACAGTAGCCTGGAACGGCGCCTTCTCGATGAGGTGCGTCACTACAGCATGCACCTTATCGGGCCGAATTGCCTCGGGGTGATGCGACCGGCATCGCGCCTCAACGCCACCTTCGGCCGCAACAGCGGTCGCCCCGGCCGTCTGGCGCTGGTTTCGCAATCCGGAGCGCTGATAACGGCGATTCTGGACTGGGCGCAGGGCCGCAACGTCGGTTTTTCCATCGCCGCGTCCCTGGGAAATGCGGCCGACGTTGACTTCGGCGACGTGCTGGATTACCTGGCCACGGATCCGGACACCGACAGCATCCTCCTCTACCTGGAAGGAATCCGAAACAACCGCCGTTTCATGAGCGGACTGCGAGCAGCGGCCAGGGTGAAACCGGTTATCGTGGTGAAGGCCGGGCGCTACGCCGACAGTGCCCAGGCGGCCGTCTCTCACGCCGGCGCCCTGGTCGGCTCCGACGACGTATTCGATGCCGCGCTGGCACGCGCCGGCGCGATTCGGGTGGACAGCGTCGAACAGCTGTTCTCCGCGGCCCAGCTCCTCTCCAGCAGGCAGCGCCTGGAAGGCAATCGCCTGGGAATCGTGACCAACGGCGGCGGCCCGGGCGTAATTGCCACCGACCGGGCTACCGAAATGGCCATGCAGGTCCCGCCGCTCGCTACGGATAGCGTGAAACGCCTCGATTCCGCCCTGCCGAAACAGTGGTCCCACGCGAATCCCGTGGACATACTCGAGGACGCCACACCCGAGCGCTATCGGGCCGCGCTGGAGACGTGTCTGGAAGACGATTCGATCGACGCGGTCATTGCCATACTCGTTCCCCAGGCCATGACGGATCCGGAAGCCATCGCCCGCGTAGTTATCGAGGCGGCCGAAGGCAAGCGCAAACCCGTTGCGGCATGCTGGATGGGGGACACGCAGGTGCGTGAGGCACGGGAACTGTTCGTGAGCGCCGGTCTACCGCACTTCGACACGCCGGAATCGGCCGTGGAGGCGTTTGCCTATCTGGCACGGTACCAGGAGAACCAGAAGCTGCTCTTCCAGGTACCCGGGCCTTCCGTCTTCCACGACGATCAGGACGTGGAAGGGAGCCGCCTGATCGTTGAGAACGCCCTCGCCGAGGGCAGAAAGCTTCTGGGAACACTGGAGTCCAGGGCCCTGCTGCGTGCCTTCGACATCCCGGTGAACACTGCCCTGGAGGCGCGCAGCCCGGGCGAGGCCCTGGTTGCCGCCGAGTCGGTGGGGTTCCCGGTAGCCATGAAGATCAGTTCGCCGCATATCACGCACAAG
>JASFMS010000075.1:0-7418 GCA_050117435.1 Ectothiorhodospiraceae bacterium
ACACCAGCGGCGTCGACATCAAGCTCTACGATACCCAGGAGAACGCATTCCTGGATCTGGAATCCGGCCGGCTGGATGCCATCCTCGCGGACAAGTACGTGAGCTATGAATGGCTGAAGAGCGACGAAGGGCAGGACTACGAGTTCAAGGGCAAGCCGGTCTACGACGACGACAAGATCGCCATTGCCGTTCGCAAGGGCAACGATGAGCTCGCCGACCGCTTCAGCGAGGCCATAGAATCGATTCGCGAGAACGGGACCTACCAGAAGATCAACAGCAAGTACTTCCCGTTCGACATCTATTAACAATAACGAAAGGCCGGCCCCTGACCGGGGCCGGCCGGGCTGAATTCCATCCATGAGTCTTCAAGGATTCGGTGCGCAGCTTGCGGCCGGCGCCTGGGTCACCCTGCAGCTGTCCCTGGTCGCCATGGCGGTGGGTCTGCTGCTTGGGCTGATCGGTGCCGTTGCCAAGGAAGCGCCTCTGGCGCCACTACGCTGGATAGGCATGACCTACACCACCGTGGTGCGGGGCCTTCCCGAGCTGCTGGTCATCCTTCTGGTGTACTTCGGGGCGTCGCGCATGCTTGGCGCCATGGCCGCTCTCGCGGGTTACGAGGGCTACATCGAGCTCTCGGCCTTCGCCGCCGGATCCGCGGCGCTGGCCTTCAACTACGGCGCGTACCTGACCGAGGTTTTCCGCGGCGCGCTGCACACCATACCCCAGGGACACATCGAAGCCGGTCAGGCGTTGGGGCTCGGACGTTTCCGGATATTCCGGCGCATCGTGCTTCCGCAGATGTGGCGTGTCGGTCTGCCGGCCATCGGCAATATCTATCTGGCCCTGCTCAAGGACACGGCCCTGGTGTCGGTGATCGGCGTTGAGGACCTCATGCGCAAGACCTCCGTTGCCGTTGGCTACAGCAAGCAGCCGTTCACCTTCTACATGGCCGCCGCGTTCATCTATCTCGGACTCTCGGCGCTGGCCACGGCGGTGGTCTATCTGCTGGAGCGCAAGGCTGGTCACGGCATGAAGACACTCGCCTCATGAATTACCAGGTTATCTACGAAAATTTCCCCCAGCTTCTGAAGGGCGCGTGGATCACGCTGGAGCTGGTCGCGATCTCCGGTATCCTGGGGTTGTTGATTGCCGTGCCGATGGCGATGGCCAGGGCGTCGAGGCGTTACTGGATCAACGGGCTTCCCTGGCTGTACATCTACTTCTTTCGCGGAACGCCGCTACTGGTCCAGATCTTCCTGGTCTACTACGGGTTCGGCCAGTTCGAGGTGATCCGCGATTCATTCGCCTGGCCCGTGCTTCAGCAGGCCTACTGGTGCGCCATCATTGCCTTTACGCTGAACACGTCCGCCTACACGGCGGAGATTCTGCGCGGTGCGATACAGGCGGTCCCGTCGGGGGAGTTGGAGGCGGCGACCTCTCTGGGCATGTCGCGGACCACCACCTGGCGCCGGATCGTGCTTCCCCGGGCATTCCGCATTGCGCTGCCCGCCTACAGCAACGAGGTGATCCTCATGCTGAAGGGCAGTGCGTTGGCGAGCACCATCACGCTGCTCGACCTCACCGGCATGGCGCGCACCATCATCGCCCGTACCTATATGCCGGTGGAGATCTTCCTGGCGGCGGGCGTTCTCTACCTGCTGCTTTCGTGGTTGATCATCGGCATGTTCCGTCTCGTGGAACGGCGACTCACTCGCCACACCCGTCCGGGCTGACCGGCGTCCCCGGCCTTATTCGGGAAGGGGTACGTGCGGCGCGGCGTCGCGGGGTAGCAGCCCCCGCAGGCGAGGGTCGTGAATCCACTCCTTCGTTCGGTCGAAGGGCTCGAAGCCCAGGTGCCGGTAGAAGTCGATGGCGCCGGGATGATCCTCACTGCAGGTGTGGAGCCACACGCGACGAACCCCGTCCCGCCAGACTTTCCAGAGTACCGAGCGCAGCAGGTAGCCTCCGAGTCCGCTCCCGGCATGGCCGGGCGCCAAGCCGCAGTAGACTACCTCGACCTCGCCCGCGACCGAGAAGTCGGTCTCGCAGAATCCGGCAATCCTGCCATTGGAAAAAAGGCGCCATATCCGCGTGGTGTCCGCCTGTATCTTGCGGAGGATGGTACCGGTGTCGTCCTCAAGGCGGCCATGCCAGAGCCATGGGTCGCCTACGCGATGGAAGAGTGCCAGATAGGCCTCCAGGTCCGGCGACTCCCAGAGTTCCAGGGAGACGCCCGGTGTCGGCGGCGATGGTGGCTCGCCGACGGGCGGCCGGGTCATCTCCAGGTGGGTTACCACGGACAGGAAATGCCCGGGTGCCGGTGTGTCTGTATGGGGTCTGCTTTCGTCGCTCATGAGGCCATTGTAATCTTAGCTCGGCGCTAACCGCGGGGCGCAACGCAGCCGGTGTGAATCCCAATCGGGACCGGCGCCGGTGGATAACAGCCGGGGCGCTGCTCTATGCTTTACTCACCTCGTCGCCGTTGTCGTCGGAGCCAGGATGCCAGACTCGTCTCGCGGAAACGAATACCGCATTCCGGTTCGCGGACGCGGTGCAGTCAGTAATCTGGAAGGCCGCTTTCAGCGCTGGCAGCGGGAAGCCGTCGACGACGGCTGGGACAACGGTGACGCGTCACCGCCATCGGGCCCGAAGACGGTTGTCGCCGCAGATCGGGCTCGTTCGGTTATTACCTACAATCGTTCGCCGGACATTCCGTTCGACCGTTCAATCAACCCCTATCGTGGCTGTGAGCATGGCTGCATCTACTGCTATGCGCGGCCGACTCACTCCTACCTGGATCTTTCGCCGGGGCTCGACTTCGAAACGCGGATCTTCTACAAGGCCGACGCGGCGAAACTGCTTCGGGCGGAACTCGGGAAATCGGGATATGAGTGCGCGCCCATCGCTCTGGGCGTCAACACCGACGCCTATCAGCCGGTCGAGCGGCGGCTGGGCGTCACGCGAGATATCCTGGAGGTATTGCTGGAGCACCGCCATCCGGTGACGCTTATTACCAAATCCGGGCTCATTGAGCGTGATCTCGACCTGATTGCTGCGCTCGCGCGGGAGAATCTGACTTTCGTCAGTGTCAGCGTCACAACCCTGGAGCCCGAGCTCAATCGCATTCTCGAGCCCCGCGCCGCCGGTCCGCAGCGCCGCCTGCGCATCATCGAGCGACTGAGCGAGGCGGGCATCCCGGTCGGCGTGATGGTCGCCCCGATCATTCCGGCGATCAACGATCACGAGATCGAGGCCATACTGGAAGCCGTGGCCGAGCGCGGCGCGCGTTCGGCGAGCTTCGTGACGCTTCGCCTTCCCCACGAGGTGGAGCCCCTGTTCTCGGAGTGGCTTCAGACGCATTTTCCCATGCGTGCGGAACATGTGCTGAGTCTTGTCCGTCAGATGCATGGAGGCCGCCAGTACGACAGCCGGTTCGGGCGGCGAATGCGCGGCAGCGGCGAGATGGCCAATCTGATTGCCCACCGCTTCCGTGTCGCCGCGCGGCGCCACGGGCTTGACCGCGGACTGCCGGGGCTCGATTGTTCCCGTTTCCGCGTGCCGCCGCGCAGCGGCGACCAGATTTCTCTGTTCTAGTGTTCATTGCACCTCGGCACGCCGGCATGGGCCGCTGAGTACCTTACGCAGTGCCAGACCCGAGCGGAGTCAACCGCGGCCGAAGCGAGGGCAGGGTCAACATGGTGGATGGCTTGCGGAGATTGTTCAGTGTTTCCCCGGTCTCGACCGATGGCGGCCCGCGAACGCTACACTATCCATAGAAAGCGTTGGAACGCCGGCTTATGCCCGGAGGAGAACGGCCCTTGAACGTCATGCACGAGCTTGCCGAATCCCGCATCCGCGAAGCCATGGAGCGCGGCGACTTCGATGACCTTCCGGGCAAGGGCACGCGGCTGGAGCTGGACGACGACCCGATGATGCCGGAGGAGCTCAGGATGGCGTATCGCGTGTTGAAAAACGCAAACTGCCTGCCGCCGGAGCTGGTGCAACGCCGGGAAATCGGGCGGCTGGAGGAGTTGTTGGCCAACGTGGACGATCCCCGCTCGCGGGAGGCGGAAAGCGCCCGGCGGCGACTGCTGGCGCTGCGCACGCAGACGGAGCGGGGAAGAGGAGCGCCGTTGTGGCTGGATCCGGCCTATCAGCGGCGCCTGATGGCTCGGTTCGACGGAAAGACCTGAAGCATCGCCGCCGCGGTGCGGCGTCTCAGGGGGACCGAAATGAACGGGTCCCGGGGTTTCTTTCAGGCGGTTCGACGTCATAAAGCAGCGGTTCGTGGGTATGGACACAGGCGCAACCCAGCATTCGGGGGACCGCGTAACAGCCGTTTTCCCGAAGCGGATATTCACCGAAGGCGACGAGCTCTATCGGGCGATGCTCGCCTCCATACGGCAGGCCGACCGGTCCGTTTGCCTGGAGACTTACATCTTCGCCGACGACGGTGTGGGGCGGCGCTTCAGCCGGGTGCTCGCGGAACGCGCCGAGCAGGGCGTGCAGGTAAGGTTGCTTGTGGACGCGCTGGGCTCCATGGGCGCATTTCCGCGCCGTACCGAGCGCGAGCTGAACGGGGCGGGAGTCGAAGTCCGGCGGTTCCATCGTTGGCAGTGGCGGGATCCGCTTCGCTACAACCGCCGGGACCACCGCAAACTTCTTGTAGTGGATGGCCATACCGCGTATCTGGGCGGTTTCAACATTCACAGCCGCGGCTCCCGGATGCACTTCGGCGCCGGGCGCTGGCGCGATACCCACGTCAGTTTTCAGGGAGCTCTTGCCAGGGATGCGGAGCGGCTCTTCGAGACATTCTGGAAGCGCCAGTGGAACCGGCATCATGCGCTTCGGCTGCCGGCCACGGACGTGCTGGCATCCAACCACAACGCGTATACGCGTCGACGGCTGCGATATTTCGTAGATGACATCCTGGAGACCGCCACGCGCCGACTCTGGGTGACCACGCCTTATTTCGTTCCCGATCGTCACCTGCAGCGCCGTCTTCTCGCAGCGGCGAGCCGCGGAGTGGATGTGCGGGTGCTGGTGCCGCGAAAGAACGACGTCCGGGTGGCGCGGTGGGCGTCGCACGCGGCCTATGCCGCTCTGCTCGCCGGTGGAGTGCGGATTTTCGAGTACCTGCCGCGCGTGCTCCATGCCAAAACCATTGTCGCCGATGGCGAATGGACGATGGTTGGAACCTCGAACCTGGACTACCGCAGTTTCCGCCACAATTACGAAATCAACCTGATCTCCGGTGACCCGGCGCTCTGTCGGGGGCTGGAAAGCGACTATCTGGCTGACCTTGGCGAATCGGTCGAGGTGCGCGCCGACGGCTGGCGCCGCCGGCCGTGGTCCCATCACTTCGCCGAGGCCATAGGCTGGGCGGCGCGACGCTGGCTGTGAGCGGCTCGTCGTTTTCTCGTCGGCTGAGGGCGACAGTTTGACAGCGAACGTGTAAGCGCTGCTACCGTATGCCGGCCACTCACCGACGGGCTTGCGGGCCCTGAAACGAATTGAAAGAGGCAAATCCGATGACCAAATTCCATCGTCGTCCGGCGGGCCAGCTTGCCGCGGCACTGTTGCTCGGGGTTGTATCGTTCGGGATCGCCCTGCCGGTCGCGGCTGCCGACGGCGCTGCTTCCGATGGAGCGCAATCGAATTCCGATTCCAACGCCAAGGGCCCGTCCAAGGAGGGCATGGCGGCGGTTCAGGCGCGAATGCATCTGCGGGATCTGCAGAAGAAGCTCAGCAAGATCCAGAAATCCGCCGTGGAGAACAACCCCGAGCTGAAGCAGCAGCAGGCCGATCTCCGCGAAATGGTTCAAAAGGAAATGAAGTCCCAGGGCGTGGATCCCGAGGCGGACATGGCCCGGATGAAGGAGATCGCAGGCAAGCTGCGGGGCGGTGACGTGGATAAGAAGGAGCAGCGTTCACTCGCCAACGAATACCAGATGAAACGCAAGCAGTTCCTCAAGGCCCGGCAGAATGCCCTGGCCAGCGAGGAGGTGCAGACCGCGCAGAAGAGCTTTCGTGAGGACCTGATGGCGGCGATGAGGAAGGAAGAGCCCAAGGTCGACGATCTCATTGCCGAGTTCAAGGAGGCCCGCGCGGACTTCCAGCGCAAGATGCGGGCGACCCAGAGCAAGAAGAACAGCGCGGGCGACAGCTGACGACTATGGGCGCCGGCGGATGCCGGCGCCCGTTGCATTCGCCGACCCGAGGCGGTGGACTTTTCGCCGTCTCGGTAATTGGATCACATTCCCGCTTGGCGGGACTTCTCATATCATCGGAGTCCGTGGCCTACGGACGACCTTTGTCATTGACATGATTTCCGCGTTCTGGAAGTCTCCCCCCAGAGTCATCCCTCCGCAGTGGGCAGCTGGCGCCGTCGCGCCCGTTTCTTTGGGAACGGATTCCTGATCGCTCGCTCGAACGAAAAAAAATACGTTTTATGGGGCACAGCTTTTTGTCCGTATTCCCGGGGCGTCTGAAGAGTCGGAGCATGGTCGGCCTGAGTGTCGACGACCACAGCATTTCTCTGGTCAGAATCGAAAACGGGGGGAATTCGGGCCAGCGTGTCGGCGCTATTGACCGCGAAAGCGGTACCCCGGGTGCGGAAATGTTGTCGGATCTCGTTCGGCGCAACCACTGCTCCGGTCTGCCGTGTGTGCTTACCCTTGCCCCTGGCGCCTACAACCTTTTGCAGGTCGATCGTCCGCAGGTTGCCGAAAGCGAACTGCTCGCCGCGCTGCGCTGGAAGGTAAAGGACCTGATCGATTTTCCCGTGGCCGAGGCCGTGGTGGACGCTTTCGATGTGCCGCCCCGCGGCCAGAATCGCAGCAGCGGCAGTGTCTATGCGGTTGTCGCCCGCGAAGGGGAGCTAAGACCCTGGGTCGAAGCCATCGCCGGGGCCCGCCTGCGCCTGCAGCGCATCGATATCGTCGAACTCAGCCTCCGCAACATCGCCGCGTCTCTGGTGCCCGGCGGTGAGTCGGCGGGTCTGGTGTACCTCGCGGAAAAGTACGGCATGGTGGCCATCACTCGGGGCACCACCCTCTACCTGGCGCGATCGCTTTCGCAGGGGCTGGACGGCCTGGTCGGCGGCGCTTCGGCCGAAATCGGGAATGCACGAATGCATGACTCGGTTCTGCTCGAATTTCAGCGCACTGCCGACTATTACGACAGCAATTTCGGACACAGTCCCGTCCGTAAGGCACGAATCGTCCCCGCCGCACCGGGTCTCCAGTCCCTCGCCGACTACCTGACGGAGAACCTGGGGCTCGAGGCGGCTCTGGGTAATCTCGCGGAGGCGTTCGGTACACGCGATGACCTCGACCCCCAGACTCTGGGCGCGGCACTTCCGGCGCTCGGCGGCGCACTGACTCCGGTTGGGGGCGGGGCATGAAGCAGCAGATCAA
>JASFMS010000076.1:0-7411 GCA_050117435.1 Ectothiorhodospiraceae bacterium
CCCGCATCGGCATTTCCTGAGCCTCGTGCGGTACGAAATTCAGATCCAGGTCGTCGTCCGCGTTGTCCAGGTTGATGGTCGGCGGCGCAACCTGGTCACGCAGCGACAGGATCGCGAAAATGGCCTCCAGTCCGCCGGCAGCGCCCAGCAGATGTCCCGTCATGGACTTGGTGGAGCTGACGGCCATTTTCTTTGCATGATCCCCGAAAGCCGCCTTCACGGCCTGACATTCCACGCGGTCGCCGCCCGGCGTGGACGTGCCGTGAGCGTTGATATAGCCGATGTCCTCGGGATTCATGCCGGCGTCACGGAGCGCATTGACCATGCACCGGCGCGCACCGTCGCCGCCGTCCGGGGGCAGCGTCATGTGATAGGCGTCGCCGCTCATGCCGAAACCCGCCACCTCGGCGTGAATGGTCGCGCCACGCCGTTTCGCGTGCTCGTATTCCTCGAGAACCAGCACGCCGGCGCCGTCGCTGAGGACGAAGCCATCCCGGTCCCTGTCCCAGGGCCGGCTTGCCGCCTGCGGATCGTCATTCCGGGACGACAGCGCCCGCGCCGCCGCGAAGCCGCCAAGACCCACGGGCGTGGTCGCGAACTCGGCGCCTCCGGCCACCATCGCGTCGGCGTCTCCGTAAGCGATCGTGCGTGCGGCGATGCCGATATTGTGGGTACCGGTGGTGCACGCGGTTACGGTGGCGATGTTCGGACCCTTCAGTCCCAGCTTTATGGACAGGTTGCCCGAAATCATGTTGATGATGGCGCTGGGAATCAGGAACGGGGTAATCTTCCGCGGCCCGCCGTTGAGGTAGGCCTCGTGCCCGTTCTCGATGCTGTGGATGCCACCGATGCCGGAACCCACCGAAACGCCGATGCGCTCGGCGTTTTCCTCGGTTATCTCCAGACCGGAATCCGCGACCGCGTCCACGGAGGCAGCGACGCCGTAGTGGATGAACGGATCCATTTTGCGGGCGTCCTTGGTGGACAGATAATCGCCCACGTCGAACCCGCGGATTTCGCCGCCGAAGCGAACGGAAAAGGCCGAGCAGTCGAAACGCTCGATCGGTCCTATGCCGCTGCGGCCCTCGCAGATGTTTTTCCAGGCTGATTCCACCGTGTTCCCCACCGGTGAGATCAGGCCCATTCCGGTGACAACCACTCGCCGCGCTTCCACGGACAACCTCCGATTCAACTCTCAGAAACACGACAGGGCCGGCAAAGACGCCGACCCCGCCTGAATTCGCTTCGCGGTCGCAGGCCGCACCCGGAAGTCTTACTGTTCCAGATGCTTGTTGATGTAGTCGATGGCCTGCTGCACCGTCGTGATCTTCTCCGCTTCCTCGTCGGGAATCTCGCACTCGAACTCTTCCTCGAGCGCCATGACGAGTTCAACGGTGTCCAGGGAGTCAGCGCCAAGATCGTCCACAAACGAAGCTTCGGCAGTCACTTCTTCTTCCTTGACCCCCAACTGCTCAACGACGATCTTCTTAACGCGTTCTTCAATACTGCTCATCTTGGTCCTTCCTCCCGAGTGTGGAACGGCTTGGCCCGCGAGCATGCGGCTTATCGCTTGCATCCCCCAGCAGATAACTTACCGGGCCAATCGCGGGCGTATTGTATGTGAAGACACCGGCCTCTGCCACCAGACCGGCGCCACGAAAACTCCTTCCTCGCTACACCGTCGCGGGCTCCCGTGAACGCCTTCGCCGCGTGATTCATTTGACGGCGGGCGCGTTCCCGGGGCTCACGCCATGTACAGTCCGCCGTTTACGTTCAGCGTCTCGCCAGTTACGTAACCGCCTGCCGGTGACGCCAGATAGAGCACCGCGGCGGCGATGTCCTCCGGCTGCCCCAGGCGCCCCAGGGCCGTCTGCCCCAGCAGTGCATCGCGCTGTTCTTCCGGCAGCGCGTCCGTCATGTCCGTTTCGATGAAGCCCGGCGCCACGGTGTTCACCGTGATTCCGCGGCTGCCGACCTCCCGTGCCAGGGATTTCGTCAGGCCAAGGATGCCCGCCTTGGCTGCAGCATAGTTGCACTGACCGGCATTTCCCATCAAACCCACCACGGAGGCGATATTGATGATGCGGCCCCGGCGCGCCTTCATCATGCCCCGCAGGACGGCCTTACTGGTGCGATAGACGGAGCTCAGATTCGTATCGATGATGTCGTCCCACTCATCATCCTTCATGCGCATGAGGATGTTGTCGCGGGTAATGCCGGCGTTGTTCACAAGTACCGTCGGCGCGCCGTGGTTATCACCGACCGCCTTCACGACCTGCTGCACGCTCTCCGGACGGGTCACGTCCAGCGTCATGCCGGTGCCGGCAATGCCGGCCTCGGCGAGGTATCCCGCGATGCGTTCGGCGCCGGCGTCGCTGGTAGCCGTACCGACGACGGTCGCCCCCGCTTCGCCCAGGGTCCGGGCAATAGCGCGGCCCAGACCACGGCTCGCACCCGTAACGAGCGCGACCTCGTTTTCCAATGAAAACATCATGATGACTGCACTTCCTCCAATGCCTTGGCAAGCGTATCCGGATCGTACACCGCGCTCGTCGCCAACTGCCGGTCGATGCGCTTGTTGAGACCCGCCAGAACCTTGCCGGGACCGCATTCGACGATGCGCTCGCCCCCGTCGGCGCTCAACCGCTGCACGGTCTCCACCCAACGCACCGGTCTGTACAGCTGTCGAACGAGCCGATCCCGCACGCCGTCGGCATCGGCCGAGGTCTCCACATCGACATTGTGGATGACAGGTACCCGGGGTACGCCGATGTCCACGGCGGCCAGCCGCTCGGCCAGGCGGTCGGACGCGGGTTTCATCAACGCGCAATGGGATGGCACGCTCACCGGCAGCGGCAGAGCACGCTTTGCGCCGGCCTCCTTCGCCAGCCCGACGGCACGCTCCACCGCCGACGCGCTGCCGGCGATCACCACCTGACCGGGCGCATTGTAGTTCACGGCTTCCACAACATCGCCTTCGGCCGCGCGCGCGCAAACGTCGCCCACCTGATCGTCGTCCAGCCCCAGGATCGCGGCCATGGCGCCCTGCCCCTGGGGCACCGCCTCCTGCATGAAGCGCCCCCGGTCGCGCACGAGCGATACCGCGTCGGCGAACTTCAGGGCACCCGCGCAGCAAAGCGCGGTGTACTCGCCCAGGCTGTGGCCGGCCATCATCGCCGGTTCCGGGCCACCCTCGGCCATCCATACCCGGTACACCGCGACGCCGGCCGCAAGCATGGCCGGTTGCGTATTGTCCGTCCGATTGAGGTCGTTCTCCGGACCCTCCTGCACGAGTTTCCAGAGATTGTGGCCAAGCGCCTCCGAGGCTTCCTCGAAGGTCCGCTCCACTGTCGGGAATCGCTCCGCGAGGGCCGACAGCATGCCCTTCGATTGGGAGCCCTGGCCGGGGAAAACGAATGCGAGTTTCTGATTCTGGCTCATCATGAAGTTCTCTTAGCGAGTCAGTAACGCACCAGCGCGGAGCCCCACGTGAAGCCCGCACCGAACGCCTCGAGAAGCAGCACCTGATTCCGCCGGATGCGGCCATCCCGCACCGCCGTGTCCAGGGCCAGCGGGATGGAAGCCGCGGAGGTATTTCCGTGACGATCCACGGTCACCACCACGCGGTCCATCGACAGTTCCAGTTTCCGCGCCGTCGCGGCCATGATCCGGATGTTCGCCTGATGCGGCACCAGCCAGTCCACATCGCTCCGCGACATGCCGTTGGCGCTCAGCGTTTCATCCACCACCAGCCCCAGGGTCCGCACTGCCACCTTGAAGACTTCGTTCCCCTTCATGGTGACCTTTCCGGACGTTTCCGTGAGCTGGTCATACCCCTGGGAGACACCCCAGGGCACATTCAGCAGTGACTCCTGGCGTCCGTCGGCGTGCAGGTGCGTGGAGAGAATGCCGGGCCGCTCGCCGGCCTCCAGGACCACGGCGCCGGCACCGTCGCCGAACAGGACGCAGGTGCCGCGGTCCTGCCAGTTGAGGATACGGGAAAAGGTTTCCGAACCGATTACCAGTGCCCTGGTGGCACCACCGGTGCGTATGAAACGGTTCGCCACGTCCAGTGCATAGACGAAACCCGAGCACGCTGCGGCCACGTCGAAGGCGATGCTGCCGGCCGGGATGCCCAGACGTTCCTGCACGCGGCACGCGGTGCTCGGAAACACCTGGTCGGGTGTGGAAGTGGCCAGCACCACAAGGTCGATCTGCCCCGGACCGATGCCCGCAGCGTCCAGGGCCGCGCGGGCGGCGGCGGTGGCCAGGTCCGCACAGGTTTCGCCTTCCGCGGCCACATGGCGCTGGTGGATTCCCGTACGCTCGCGGATCCACTGGTCCGTGGTGGCGACCAGCTTTTCCAGGTCATGATTGGTGATTATCCGTTCGGGCAGATAGCTGCCCGTTCCGGCTATGCGTGCGTACGTCAAGACTGCTGCTCTCGCGACAAGAGTTCGCCCAGCCGGCGGTCGATCTGGCCGGGCACCGATTTCTCGGCTTCCAGCACGCCGACTTCGATCGCCTGCTCGAACGCCACGGCGTCCGCGCCGCCGTGACTCTTAATGACCACACCGCGCAGGCCGAGCAGACTGGCCCCGTTGTAGCGGCGAGGGTCCAGGCGCCGCCGTAGAGAGCGCAACACGGGCAATGCGACCAGGCCGGCAAGGCGCGTTAACAGATTGCGCTGGAACTCTTCCTTGAGGTAGTGCGAGATGACGCCAGCCACCCCTTCGCTGCTTTTCAGCGCCACGTTTCCGGTGAAGCCGTCGCAGACCACGACGTCGGCAACGCCCTGGTAGGCCGAGTCCCCCTCGACATAACCGATGAAGTTGAGGTCGCTCTCGCTGAGCAACTGCGCAGCACGCTTGACCTGCTCGTTGCCCTTGATCTCTTCCTCACCCAGATTCATCAGGCCGACGCGGGGACGCTCGATCTCGTCGCTCGCCTCCACGAGCACGGATCCCATTACCGCAAACTGGAACAGGTGCTCCGCGGTGCAGTCAACGTTGGCGCCCAGATCGAGCATTCGAAAATAGCCGCCAAGGCATGGAATCGTGGTGCAGATCGCCGGCCTGTCGATCCCCGGCAGTGTCTTCAGGACGTAGCGGGCGGTCGCCATCAGCGCACCGGTGTTACCGGCGCTCACGCAGGCGTCCGCCTCGCCCGTCTTGACCAGATCGATGGCGACCCGCATGGACGAGTCCTTTTTCGAGCGCAGTGCCTGCGAGGGCAGTTCGTCCATGCCGACGGCCTGGGAGGCGTTGCGGATCTCCAGGGAGTCCCCCTCGGTTGCACCCTCCCGGCGAAGTGCTTCCCGCAGCACTTCCTCCTGACCGACGAGAATCAGGCGCACATGCGAACCGTGGCGGCGGAGCGCCTTCAGCGCCGCCGGCACCACGGCCGACGGGCCGTGGTCGCCGCCCATGGCGTCCAGCGAAATGGTGTAACGGCTAGCCGCCATAAGTCACCGTAACGCTCCGTGAGCGCGTTCGGTCCCGACTCGGCCGACGCCAGCCCCCGCCGTGAGGCGCGTCGCCCCAGCGGTATGGTATCGGGCCGTGCGCCGCCTCGACGCTGTGAACAACTGCGGACTCGACATACGCAAACGCTTTTCCGCGCCAGAAAGACGCTCGGCCGCGCCAACGTCAAAGCTGGCGCGGCCGATTGCGGGGACGGCTGCCGGCACTAGTCTTCGTTGCCGGCGGTAACCTTGCGGCCGCGGTAGTAGCCATCCGCGGAGATATGGTGCCGACGGTGCGTTTCGCCGGTGGTGCGCTCGGTGGAGAGCGTGGGCTTGCCCAGTGCGTCGTGGGAACGGCGCATGCCCCGCTTCGACGGGGTTTTGCGATTTTGCTGAACGGCCATTGGTGAAAATCTCCCTCGATGGAGTCCGTATTGATCAGTCCGAATTCTTGCTCTTGAGGCTTTCCAATACCGCGAACGGATTCTCCGCCTCGGGCGCCTCTTCACCCGGCGGGCCAAAGTGCCGGGAGTTCTCTGCGCACCGGTCGGAACCCTCATGGGTCGCCACCACCGGCAGGCAGAGAATCAATTCGTCCTCTAGCATGGCGACGACATTGAGTTCGCCACCCGGAGCGACAACGGGCTCATCGTCCCGCCCGAGCTCTTCCGCTGCCGCTTCCGATTCCACCACCTCGAGCTCGAACCGAGCCTCCAGCGGCACATGCACCGGGCCCAGACAGCGCTGACACTGCATGGTCACGGTAACGCTGGCGGCACCGCGCACCACCGCGCGGCCGTTCTGATCGAACAGGATGGTAAGCTCGGCGGCGACGGTCCCCGCGGTGGACTCGAGCGCTTCACCCAGCCGACCCATTGCCGCAAGCTCGACGATGCCGTGCATTTCGGCATCGTCTCGCCGCAGGCGGCGCAGATCGATTCGCTGCGGGAGCGCTCTTTCCAGCATAAGCAGCGCATATTAGCGATGCCCCTGGAGCCTGTCAAAACACGGGATTCCCGGTACAGGCGAGGTCTCCCTGCGACAATTCCCGACGGGTACAATCGGCCCGATTCCAACAACAAGAGACGTCAAGGCGCAATGCATCGGCCAAACCTGACTCTAGCCTCCGGTTCCCGCTACCGCGCCGAGCTTCTGGAAAGGCTGCGGATACCCTTCCGCCAGCAGTCGCCGAACGTGGACGAAACCCGGGCCCCGAGCGAGACTCCTGAGGATTACGTGATGCGCCTCGCCTGCGCGAAAGCCGCGGCCGTGGCACCGGCACACCATGAGGAGCTGATCATCGGCTCGGACCAGGCCGCGATTATCGACCATCGGGTTCTCGGCAAGCCCGAAACCCCGGAGAACGCCGTGGAACAGCTGCTTGCCGCCTCGGGAAAGCAGGTCCGGTTTGTCACGGCGGTAGCACTTCGGGACACGCGAGCCGGGTCCACCGTCTGCCGGCTGGTTCCTTTCACCGTGCATTTCCGCGACTTGTCCGTTCAGGCCGCCAGAAGCTACGTGGAAGCGGACAGTCCGCTGGATTGCGCGGGCAGCTTCCGCGCCGAGGGTTATGGCATAACCCTGTTCCGGCGTCTCGAGGGCGATGACCCGACGGCGCTGGTGGGGCTGCCCCTGCTCGCTCTTTGCGAACTGTTGCGCGAGGCTGGCGTGCGGTTGCCCTGAGAACTTGTTAAACAAAACGCCCGCGTACTGCGAGCGCCGGGGCCTCCCTGCGGCGGGAGCGATGGGCATTGCTGTCGCTCTGCCCATCCTCCTGTTCCGCCGCGGAGGTTGCCTTGCCGCGTAGATACCGCCTCGCGGGTCAAGCACGTAGGCCGGAATCAGGACCGTCAGGGACGTTTCCGGCGTCTCACCACACCGCAGCCCTCACGATGCGGTGCCGGGAACGCTGCGCTTATCCCGGCCTACGACTGAGACATTGCGAAA
>JASFMS010000077.1:0-7407 GCA_050117435.1 Ectothiorhodospiraceae bacterium
CAGCCCGGGGGTGGCGAGTACTACCGGACGCGTTTTCAGGGCGCCATGGACGACGACTTCAACACCCCGGAGGCCTTGGCGGTGTTGTTCGATCTGGCCCGGGAGGTGAATCGCCGTCGGGAAGCAGGAAGCCCGGATGCGGCGTCGCTGGGGGGCGAATTGCGGAATCTCGCGAGCGTGCTGGGGCTGCTGCAGGACGACCCCGAGGACTTCCTCAAGGGTGGTGGCAGTGGCGATCTCACCGATCAAGAGATCGACGACATGCTGGCTCAGCGCGCGGCCGCGCGGAAGAATCGGGATTTCGCCCGCGCCGATCGGATCCGGGACGAGCTCCAGGAGCGGGGAATCATACTTGAGGACACGCCGCAGGGCACGGTCTGGCGTCGCGGTTAGGGGCGTGCCCCGGAAGGGCGGCGAGGTACCTGCGCACCTGGTGCGTTCCCTTCATCGCGGCTGATCGCGCCAGTGGCGCCGGCGCCGCGGCTGAATGCGCGCCATTGTCACGCGGTTTCCCTGGGTCTTCACGATGGTTACCGGGTAGTCGTTGAGCAAGAGACTGGTGCCGGACTCCGGGATGGTTTCCAGATGCTCCAGAATAAGCCCGTTGAGTGTCTTGGGACCGGTGGTCGGCATATTCCAGTTCAGCAGTCGGTTGAGCTCCCGGACGCTGGCGCCACCCTCCACCAGAAAGCTGCCGTCCTCCTGCGGATGGACGTCCTGAATGGCCTCCGCCGGGTCGGTTGTGAACTCACCGACGATCTCCTCGAGGATGTCCTCCAGCGTCACGAGTCCGCGAATGTCGCCGTACTCGTCCACCACCAGCCCGATGCGCCGGCGTCTCGCCTGAAAGTTGAGAAGCTGAACGTGCAGCGGCGTGCCCTCCGGCACGAAGTAGGGTTCCTGCATGTGCGCGAGTACATTCTCGCGGGTCAGCTCGCGGCGCATCAGCCCGGGTATCACTTGGCGCACGTGAAGGATTCCCTCGACTTCGTCCACTGAACCGCGGAAAACCGGCATGCGCGTGTACTGTGTCGAGGCAATCTGCTCGACCGCGTCGTTCCAGTCCTGGTCCAGGTCGATCCCCACGATCTCGTTGCGGGGAATCATGATGTCGTCCACCGTGGCCTTTTCCAGGTCCAGGATGTTCACCAGCATCTTCTGGTGGCGGCGGGGAATCATTGCCCCCGCTTCGTTGACCACGGTGCGCAGCTCTTCCCGGCTGAGGCTGGAGCCTTCGGCTTCGTCGAAACGCACGCCGACCAGTCGGAGCAGACCGTTCGCGATCCCGTTGACCGCCCAGACCAGTGGGTAGAGAACGCGCAGCAGCGGCGCGAGGAAGAACGACGCGGGAAACGCCACCCGTTCCGGGTAGAGCGCGGCCAGGGTTTTCGGGGCCACCTCGGAGAAGATGAGGATGACCAGGGTCAGCAGTCCCGCCGCCACCGCAATGGCATTTTCCCCTCCCAGGCGAAGCGCGATGATGGTCGCCAGGGAGGATGCCAGTATGTTGACGAAGTTGTTGCCCAGCAGAATGATGCCGATCAGCCGATCCGGGCGCTGGAGAAGACGATCGGCCATCCGCGCGCCGCGGTGGCCGGAACGCGCCAGGTGCCGCAATTTGTAGCGGTTGAGTGTCATCAGCCCGGTTTCCGAGCCGGAAAAACAGCCCGAAAGGACGATCAGAACACCCAACGCCAGAAATAGCACACTGAGCGGAATTTCGTTCAAGCGGTCGCCCCCTCCTGCCCCTGGCTGCGCGTCCAGCCCAGGGCACAGCGCTTCCTCAACGGCCGATTATGAGTTCCAGCACCAGCTTGCTGCCGAAGTACGCCAGCGCAAGCAGGACGAATCCGCCCAGGGTCCAGCGAATGGCGGTCTGTCCGCGCCAGCCGAAACGCGCCCGCCCCCACAGCAGCACCCCGAACACCACCCAGGCGACGATGGAAAGCACCGTTTTGTGAACCAGGTGCTGTGCGAACAGGTCATGAACGAAAAACAGCCCGCTCAGGAGTGCCAGCGTAAGGATGAAAAAACCCAGGCGCAGTATGCGGAAGAGCAGGTCTTCCATGGTCTGCAGCGGTGGCAGTGTGCTTACGAAACCGCCCGGGCGGCGGTGGCGCAGCTGATGCTCCTGCACCGCGAGAAGCAGGGCCTGCACCGCGGCGATGCCGAGCGTGCTGTAGGCGAGCACGGAGAGCAGGATGTGGAGGTCCACTTCCGAGCCGATGGGTTCCCTGGCACTGCCCAGGCCACCGAAGAAAAAGCTGAGAAGGGCGGCCAGACCGGCCAGCGGAAGGATGATCACGCCGAGATTCGCCAGCGGCCGGAACAGGTTCGCAAGCAGGAGGAGGGCCGCCATCAGGAAGCCGATCAGCGATGCCGCATTGAAGAAGCCCAGGCTCAGACCGTGGCCGTTGAGCACCGTGTGCCAGAGTACGAAGGCGTGGGCGATGACGGCCATCGTAGCGGCGCCCAGGCTGAGCGTCCGCATGCGATCACCGATCGGGCAGCGCGCGAGGCGCGCAGTCAGCCCGACGCCGGCAGCAAAGTAGAGCCCGGTTGCGAGAATCGTAAGCAGCTTATGAATCATCGGCGAGGATCGCGACGCAGCGCAGTCCGGCGAATAATGGCATAGATGCGGGGGCGGTTCGAGTCCCAAAAATCACGCTATCACCGTTATAATGCCGGTTTAAGGAAGCGCTGAATAATTCCTCGCTGCCGCGCTCGCGTCGATTTTGGCAGTCCGGCAAGGCGCGGTGGCGGTTCGGTAGCCGTAGCTACCGGGCCGACGGCGGAACACCGCCGGGGGCCAAAATCGACCGAGCCCCAAGGGGTTGGCGCCTCAGAGCCGCCATTGCGGCAGCGAGGAATTGTTCAGCGCTTCCCTAGTACACACGCGCCTTCGGCGGTATGACTTCCATCTCGTCGGTCAGCGTCGTCATGTGGACCGGACGATAATCAATGCCAACCTTGCCCTTGTCGTCCAGCCACGCCACCGTGTGCTTCATCCAGTTCTCGTCGTCACGGTCCGCATAGTCCTCGCGGGCGTGGGCGCCGCGGCTCTCGGTACGGTTGCGGGCGGACTGCACGGACGTCAGCGCGCAGCCGAGCAGGTTCTCCAGCTCCAGAGTCTCGATGAGATCCGTGTTCCAGATCAGTCCCCGATCCGCCACCTTGACGTCCTCGAAGGTCGCGTAGACATCGTCCATGAGCTTGCAGCCCTCCTCCAGCGTCTCGCCGGTACGAAAGACCGCGGCGTAGTTCTGCATGGTGCGCTGCATCTTCCCGCGAATCTGTGCCGTGGGCGTGGAGCCGTTGGCGTTGCGCAGGCGATCCAGCCGGCCCAGGGCCAGGTCGGCGCTGTCCTCCGGCAGTGGCGCATGATTCTCGCCGGCCTCGGCCACAACCTCGGCGGCACGGATGGCTGCCGAGCGGCCGAAGACAATGAGATCCAGCAGCGAGTTGGAACCCAGGCGGTTGGCACCGTGCACGGACACGCACGCCGCCTCGCCGATGGCCATGAGCCCCGGAACGACACTGTCCGGCTCGCCGTCCTTCAGCGTCACCACCTCGCCGCGATAGTTGGTCGGAATGCCGCCCATGTTGTAGTGGACGGTGGGCAGCACCGGAATCGGCTCCTTGGTGACGTCCACACCGGCGAAGATCCGCGCCGTCTCGGCGATACCCGGCAGACGCTCGTGGATGACCTCCGGCCCCAGGTGCTCCAGGTGCAGATGGATATGGTCGTTCTCCGCGCCGACGCCCCGCCCCTCGCGGATTTCCACGGTCATGGAGCGGCTGACCACGTCCCGGGACGCCAGGTCCTTGGCGTTGGGCGCATAGCGCTCCATGAAGCGCTCGCCCTCGGAGTTCGTCAGGTAGCCGCCCTCGCCGCGCACGCCCTCGGTGATGAGGCAGCCCGCGCCGTAGATGCCGGTGGGGTGGAACTGGATGAACTCCATGTCCTGCAGCGGCAGGCCCGCCCGCAGCACCATGCCGTTACCGTCCCCGGTACAGGTGTGGGCCGAGGTGCAGGAGAAGTACGTGCGCCCGTAGCCGCCAGTGGCCATTACCACGAGGTGGGCGCGGAAGCGGTGGATCTCGCCGGTGGCCATGTCCAGGGCGATGACACCGCGGCAGGCACCGTCCTGATCCATGATCAGATCGATGGCGAAATACTCGATATAGAACTCCGCCTCATGCTTCAGCGCCTGCTGGTAGAGCGTATGCAGGATGGCGTGACCCGTGCGGTCCGCCGCCGCGCAGGTGCGCTGGGCCCGGCCCTCGCCGTAGTGAGTGGTCATGCCGCCGAAGGGCCGCTGGTAGATGCGCCCCTCGTCGGTGCGCGAGAACGGCACGCCGTAATGCTCCAGCTCCACGATGGCCGGAATGGCCTCACGGCACATGTACTCGATGGCGTCCTGATCGCCCAGCCAGTCGGAGCCTTTTACCGTATCGTAGGCATGCCAGCGCCAGTCGTCCTCGCCCATGTTGCCCAGCGCCGCGCTGATGCCGCCCTGGGCCGCCACGGTGTGGCTGCGGGTCGGAAAGACCTTCGTGACACAGGCCGTTTTCAGTCCCTTTTCGGCCATGCCGAACGTCGCCCGGAGGCCGGCGCCGCCGGCGCCTACCACGACGACATCGTAGGTGTGGTCGATGATCGTGTAATCACCCGCCATGAATCAGCCTCCAAACGCAATCTTTAGCACCGCGAACACCCCCGCGGCGCCGAGCACGACGGCAGCGAACTTCTGCAGCACGATGAGAACCAGCCGCAGGGCGTCGTTATCCACGTAGTCCTCCAGGACCACCTGCACGCCGAGGGTGCCGTGGTAGAAGAGCACGACCACCGTGAGGATCAGCAGCACGGCATTCACCGGCGAGCCGATCCATGCAACAGCCTGCTGATAGTCGGCGCCGCTGTGCGCCGCAACCCCGACGGTGAACCAGATCAGCAAGGGAATGAGAGCCACCGCCGTCAGACGCTGCGCCCACCAGTGACCCACGCCGTGATGAGCGGAGCCCAGCCCGCGAGCGTGTTTGATCGGTGTACGGTATTCCATGGTGACCCCCCGTTTACGCGCTGAGCGCGATGATCCACACCAGCGCCGTGAGAACACCGGCAGCCACGAAGACGACGATCCCGGCCTTGCGCGCCGTTTCCAGATCGAAGCCCCGGCCCGCGTCCCAGAACAGATGCCGGATGCCGTTGCAGAGGTGATAGAACAGGGCATAGGTCCACCCCAGCATCAGAAGCTGGGCGAACCAGTTGCCCAGTACCGCCATAGCGGTGGCATAAGCCTGCGGCCCGGAGGCCGCAGCAACCAGCCAGTACACCAGCACGAGGCTACCCAGCGCGAGCAGAAGGCCCGTGATGCGGTGCGTAATGGACGTGATGGCAGTTAGGGGCAGTCGGTAAATCTGAAGGTGTGGAGAAAGCGGCCGGTTATCGGTGTGCATCTTCTCACGCTCCGCTTATGACGGGTCTGTCAAACGGCGGCCAAAGTATACGCAACTGGTTCGCCTTGCAAGTGTTTCGCAGCGCACCACGGCAAAACTTCGGCCGAACCTGACTTATTGTTCAGTAAGTTACGCCTTGTAGCTTCAAGCCAATCTAGCTACACAATCGCGAGGCAGTATCAGCGGTACTCGGCGTCAGAAGTCAGAACACCGGCCGTTGTGCTCCCAGTCACCATAGCGGGTGGGCTCCGGTCCCTTGCTTCCACCCACCTCTTCGGGCCAAGTCTCCGGCCGCTCCCAGTCCACCGCCGTGTTATCCTTGCGGCGGTCTGTCGGGGTCGTCGATTCCTCCGACCGGGTATCCTTCGGCTGATCGCTCATGCGGATGCCTCCTTTCACGGGTTTCCTCGCTAACTGTCAGCCGTTGATTATCGCACGACTGGGCGCGCCGAGCCGATGCCGGGTCACGCCGACCTAATCCCCATTGGTGCAGGCAATCGATCGGCCCCACCCAACGCCGAACCAACGCAAACCGCGGACACGTCGGAATGCCTGAGATCTGGACAACACTGCTTCGCAACGTCGGGCCCGAACCAACCGGCACCGATCCACTGGAATTCGCCACCGCCAAAGAGGAATCCTGTCTGCCCCGTGACGCGGGCGTCGCCTCCCCCCTTGCGCACCTGGGCGTCATTCGTGTTGCGGGAGACGATGCCGAGGCATTCCTGCATTCGCAGCTCACAAACGCCATCGAACGCATGCCTCTGCCGGGCAGCCGGCTCGGCGCATGGTGCAGCGCCAAGGGCCGGATGTTGGCGCTGTTCCAGGTGCTCCGCGTGGACGCGGGCTATCTCCTGATCACCGAGCGGGAACTGATCTCGAACCTGGTGAAGCGATTGCGCATGTTCGTCCTGCGCTCCAAGGTGGAAGTGGAAGACGTCAGCGACGGTCTGGCACTCATCGGGGTCGCCGGAGAGGCGGCCATCCCGCTGCTCGCCGAGGCCTGCGGCACCCCGCCGACACAGGCCGGGGGCGTGGTACAGGCCGGCGATCTCACCGTGCTGCGACTGCGCGACGCGACACCACGGTTCATTGTCGCCGCACCCGCGGAACAGGCGGGCGCGCTCTGGGGGCTGCTCAGCCGCGGCCTGAGCGCCGTTGGCACCGACGCGTGGCGCCTGCGGGACGTTCTTGCCGGTCTGCCGACCATAAAGGCCGCGACCACGGAGCGCTTCGTCCCGCAGATGGCCAACCTGGAGGCCCTCGAAGGCCTGAGCTATCAGAAGGGGTGCTACCCGGGTCAGGAAGTCGTGGCCCGGATGCACTACCTGGGCCGCCTCAAGCGACGCATGTACCGGATTCGCGGCAACAGTGCCGCACCGCCCGCAGCGGGCACCCTGGTGCGCGACGGCGGCGGCCGCGAGGCGGGTGAGATCGTCATTGCGGCGCGGGCCGGACGCGACGTTTTCGAGGCCCTCGCGGTGCTGCGTACCGACGCCGCCGAACGGGAGGATCTGCGTGCCGACAGCGCGACGGTTCAGCTTCGGGACCTGCCCTACCCCGTCGGCGACGAAGGCGCCACATAGCCGTAACCCAGCCCGGGGTCCTGGGGTCCTGGGGTCCTGGGGTCCTGGGGTCCTGGGGTCGGGAAGCTACTCCTCCAGCCTCTCCGGCCGCATTGCCGGAAACAGCAGCACATCGCGGATGGACGGAGAGTCCGTGAGCAACATCACGAGACGGTCGATGCCGATGCCCTCACCCGCGGTCGGCGGCAGGCCGTATTCGAGAGCGCGGACGAAATCGGCGTCGTAGAACATGGCCTCCTCGTCCCCGGCATCCTTCTCCGCCGCCTGCTGGCGGAAGCGCTCCGCCTGGTCCTCGGCGTCGTTGAGCTCGGAGAAGCCATTGGCGATCTCACGCCCGCCCACGAACAGCTCGAACCGCTCG
>JASFMS010000078.1:0-7372 GCA_050117435.1 Ectothiorhodospiraceae bacterium
CGACGCCAGGGCCGCCGGTCCCGCCATCTACCCATCTACTCGCCGGCGGGCAGCCGGGATACGTCAGCGATCTGCAGAAACAGCTCGGATACCCGGTGCAGAAGCCCCAGGCGATTGCCCCTCACGACCGGTTCGTCCGCCATGACCAGAACGCCGTCGAAAAACCGGTCCACAGGCTCCTTGAGGCTCGCAAGACGCTGCAGCGCCTCGGTGTACTCGCCGGCACTCACCCGGTCCTCCACCTCTGCACGCAGCTCGTTGACGGCTTCATACAGTACCCTCTCTTCCTCCTGCTGGAACCGGTCCGGATCGACGTGTTCGGCAACAGCGCCGTCGTCCGCCTTGCGGAGGATGTTCCGGATCCGCTTGTTCGCCGCGGCCAGACTGCTGGACTCCGGGAGTGTGGCGAATCGCTGGCAGGCCTCAAGGCGCCGCCGAAAGTCCGTGGGGTCGGAAACCAGAATCCCGGCTTCCTCGACGCCCCGCACCGCCTCGAACAGCTCCAGCGGAATACCGCGTTCCTGATAGTGGCCGCGGAGCCTGTCCATGCAGAATTCGAAAACGGGTTCCACCTGCGAGACCCCGTCCACCCCGTCGGGAAGTTCCGCCGCCGCGGCCCTGAACAGGGCGCGCAGATCCAGGTAGCGACCGGAATCCAGACACGTCCGCAGCAATCCCAGCGCCGCCCGACGCAGCGCGAAAGGATCCTTCGCCCCGGTAGGCGCCTTGCCGATGGCGAATATGCTTACCAGCGTATCCGCCCGCTCCACCACCGCCAGCAGTTGCCCCAAGGGGCTGTGCGCAACTTCGTCGCCGGCGAATCGCGGCTTGTAGACCTCGTCCAACGCCTGCGCCACCGCCGCGGGTTCACCGTCCTCCTCCGCGTAGTAGCGGCCCATAAGCCCTTGAAGCTCTGGGAATTCCCCGACCATCTCGGTCATGAGGTCCGTCTTGGCGAGCCAGGCCGCCCGCTGTATCTGCTCCACGTCCACCTCGAAGGCGTCGGCGAAGCGCGCTCCCAGCGCCGCCACCCGGGCGCTCTTGTCATGCAGGCTACCGAGGCGCTTCTGAAACACCACGGACCTCAGAGAATCGACCCGGCTGGCCAGACTGTGCTTGCGGTCCTGATCCCAGAAAAACGCGGCGTCGGCGAGCCGCGGGCGAATGACACGCTCGTTCCCGGCCACCACCTTCGCGGGCTCGCGGCTCTCGATATTGGCTACTGCAATGAAATGCGGCATCAGCCGCTCGTCATTGTCCCGTACCGGGAAGTAGCGCTGGTGCTCCTGCATGCTGGATACCAGCGCCTCCGCCGGCACGCGAAGAAAATCCGGGTCGAAGCCGCCCGCCACCGGTACGGGCCATTCCACCAGCGCCGATACTTCCTCCAGCAGCTCCGGCTCGATGACGGCCCGTCCCCCAAGCGCTTCCGCCTGCTGAATGACGTGCTTCTCGATATAGCGCATACGCTCCCCGAAATCGGCGATGACGTAACCTGCCTCCCGAAGCCGGGTTTCATACTCCCGCGGTTCATCGAGCTCGATGCTACCGTCGCCGTGGAAACGGTGACCGCGCGTGACTCGCCCGCTTTCGATTCCGAGCACCGTGGCCGGTACCACTTCCGTGCCGTGAAGCAACACCACCCAGTGCACCGGGCGAACGAATTCCGCCTCGGAATCCCCCCACCGCATGCGCTTCGGAATGGGCAGGCGGCTCAGCGCCTGGTTCACGATGCCGGGGAGCAGCGCGGCCGTGGCCTCGCCCTCTTTCACCCCGCGGTAGGCGAGCCAGCTCCCCTTCTCTGTCTCCAGCCGCTGCAGCGCGTCGACGCCCACGCCGCAGGAGCGGGCGAAACCCTCAGCTGCCTTGGTCGGGCGACCTTCGCTGTCGTACGCCGCCTGCAGTGCCGGGCCCTTGCGCTCTACCGTCCGCTCCGGCTGGGAATGCGCCACGTCCGCCACGCGCACCGCCAGGCGCCGCGGCGTGGCGAACGCGCGATGGCCGCCATGAGCGATTCCCGCATGCTCCAGCCCGGCCACCACCTGGGAGGCGAAACTCTCCATCAGGGACTTGAGGGCCTTCGGCGGAAGCTCCTCGGTACCGATCTCGATCAGAAGGTCGTTACTTGCCGCCGTCATGCCGATTCTTCCTTTGCAGACGTGAGTAGCGGGAAACCCAGGGCTTCCCGGCTCGCGTAATACGCCTCCGCCACGGCCCGTGCCAGCGCGCGTACCCGCAGGATGTAACCCTGCCGCTCGGTGACGGAGATGGCGTGGCGGGCGTCCAGCAGATTGAACGTGTGCGAGGCCTTCATGACCATTTCATAGGCCGGCAGCGGAAGCCCCGCCGCCACCAGGCGCTTCGATTCCCGCTCGCAGGTATCGAACCAGTAGAAGAGGCTTTCCACCTCGGCCTGCTCGAAGTTGTAGGCGGACTGCTCGCGTTCGTTTTGCAGGAACACGTCCCCGTACGTGACCGTGCCCGCCGGTCCGCGCGTCCAGATCAGGTCGTAGACGCTCTCCTTCTCCTGCAGATACATGGCAATGCGCTCGAGGCCGTAGGTGATTTCCCCCATTACCGGCCGGCAGTCCAGCCCGCCCACCTGCTGGAAATAGGTGAACTGGGTGATTTCCATACCGTTGAGCCAGACCTCCCAGCCCAGGCCCCAGGCCCCGAGTGTGGGCGATTCCCAGTTGTCCTCGACGAAGCGGACGTCGTGAACCAGCGGATCGATTCCCACCGCTTTCAGGGAACCCAGATACTGGTCCTGAAAGTCCGGGGGCGACGGCTTCAGTACCACCTGAAACTGATAGTAGTGCTGCAGGCGGTTCGGGTTTTCGCCGTAGCGGCCGTCCTGCGGCCGGCGGGAGGGCTGCACGTACGCCGCGTTCCAGGGCTCGGGCCCGATGGCACGCAGGGTAGTAGCCGGATGGAAGGTTCCGGCCCCCACCTCCATGTCCAGCGGCTGCAGCACCACGCAGCCCTTTTCGGCCCAGTAACGCTGCAGGGCGAGGATCAGCTCCTGAAAGGTCATCATAGATTGGCCATTCGTAACGTCGAACGCATTGAACACCGCACAGCGCCCGCGCCGGCGTTTCGGGAGACAGGTCCCGGCCGACGCTGCATGCGGCTCGGCGCCCGTTCACACCCAGGCAACAGTGGGCGGTGGGCAAGCGGCAGAGTATAGCGTGGCGGCGTTTGCGGATGTAAGGCTGCGTCACCGCGGCCTTTTCCCGGGATGCGTTGCGCGGCGACCGCCGCTTCTCCGGCACAAAGGTGGACGGTGGCCGCGCCGGTTTGTGGCGGCGCGGGCGCACAACCCGCGAGGATTCGGGCGGCACCGCGTCGCCACGGGCCGGCTAACGTGTGGTGCATCCCCTGCCGATATGCCTATATAGAGGGTAGGAATGGCGGGGAGGCGATCCATGAGCCAGCTTATACTCGAGCCCAGCGCTACCGCTGCATGGCAACGACTGATCACGGACGCGGCCGAGACGGCGGGGCACGAACTGGACGAGCAGCGCGAGAGCTACCTGGTATTCCTGCTCATGCGCTACCTGCGCCGCTCCGAGATGGTTAAGGCGGTGCTGGCGCTGCAATTCCTGCGCATGTTGAATGCGCCCCGACGACAGCGTCAGCAGGGGCTGCAGCAGGTCGGCGACCAGTGCCTGATCCTGGCGGGCCTGTTTCCCGAGCAGGCGGACCGACGCCGCGTGCAGCTTTCCTATTTCGTCGATCTGGGACAGTCGGCCTACGACGGTGTCGCTCGCGACGCCAGCACGGCAACGGCGCAGCTCTTCGATGCGCTGGCCGAAACCTTCGTGGGTCTCATGGATGTGCTGCAGGCGGTGCGCCAGTCCGGCGGGGAACCCTTGATGAACGCCATGGAGGCGGCTGAACGCAGCCTGTCCACCGGCAGCTCGCTTGCCCGGCGCACCCTGCGTGAGTTGACGGACGCGACGCCGATTCCGCCGGGGTCGCGCGCGCACTGAGCATCGGCTCCGGGACACGACCGGGCCTGTGCCCTAGGCTTTTCGGGGCGGGGCTTCGCCGCTCACCGGCACCCGGGAACTTTTCAGCGCTTCCTTAACGCCAGAGTGCGTTATCCTACCGGTTCGTCTGCCCCGGATCGGCTTCGGCGGAACCCGGACCACCGCACGACTGCCCAACTTGCTGCGGCCTTTGCCCCAAACTAGTGCATCTTCTTGGTAGATTGCACCATCTAGGTGCGTATGCTGGGGGTCGCCGTGGGCCGGCACGCACCAAAACCGCCCGTCGCCGCCGTCCGTACCGCTTGGCACGCATTCTGCTTTCGGACGGGCGACCGCACATTAGTTATGCTCCACTGGAGGTCCACAGCAATGGCTCAGACACCCGACGACATTCTCAAGATGATCAGTGAGCAGGACGTGAAATTCGTCGACCTGCGTTTCACTGACACCCGCGGCAAGTGGCAGCACGTGACCGTGCCGGCCCATACCGTGGACGAAGACATGTTCGAAAGCGGCAAGATGTTCGACGGCTCGTCCATCGCGGGCTGGAAGGGGATCCAGGAGTCCGACATGATCATGATGCCGGACGCCGCCACCGCCACCATGGATCCGTTCTACGACGAGCCCACGCTGAACCTCACCTGCGACATCATCGAGCCCAGCACCATGCAGGGCTATGAGCGCGACCCGCGCTCCATCGCCCGCCGCGCCGAGGCGTATCTGCAGTCCACTGGCATCGGCGACGTCGCGTTCTTCGGCCCCGAGCCCGAATTTTTCGTCTTCGACGACGTGCGCTGGGGCGCCGACATGAGCGGCAGCTTCTACAAGATCGACGCCGAGGAAGCCGAGTGGAACTCCGAGCGCGTCTACCAGGACGGCAATATGGGCCATCGCCCCGGCGTCAAAGGCGGCTATTTCCCGGTGCCGCCGGTGGACTCCCTGCACGATCTGCGCGGCGCCATGTGCCTCGCCATGGAGGAGATGGGCCTGGAGACCGAGGTGCACCACCACGAGGTGGCCACCGCCGGCCAGTGCGAGATCGGCACCAAGTTCAACACCCTGGTACGCAAGGCCGATGAGCTGCAGGTCCTGAAGTACTGCGTGCACAACGTCGCTCACGCTTTCGGCAAGACCGCCACCTTCATGCCCAAGCCTCTGGTCGGTGACAACGGCAACGGCATGCACGTGCACCAGTCCATCGGCAAGACCGGCGAGGCGCTATTCGCCGGCGATCAGTACGGCGGCCTGTCCGAGACGGCGCTCTACTACATCGGCGGCATCATCAAGCACGCCAAGGCGATCAACGCCTTCGCCAACGCTTCCACCAACAGCTACAAGCGCCTTGTACCCGGCTTCGAGGCTCCGGTTCTGCTGGCCTATTCCGCCCGCAACCGTTCGGCCTCGGTGCGCATCCCCTGGGTCTCCAACCCCAAGGCGCGCCGCGTCGAGATCCGCTTCCCGGACAGCACGGCCAACCCCTATCTGGCCTTCTCCGCCATGCTCATGGCGGGCCTGGACGGCATCCAGAACAAGATCCACCCCGGCGACGCCATGGACAAGGACCTCTACGATCTGCCGCCGGAGGAAGAGGCCGAGATCCCGAAGGTGGCCTTTTCCCTGGAGGAAGCGCTCAAGTCCCTGGACGAAGACCGCGAGTTCCTCAAGGCCGGCGGTGTGTTCACCGACGACGTCATCGATGGCTACCTCGCCCTGAAGGAGGAAGAGGTTCAGCGGTTGCGTATGACGACGCATCCGGTGGAGTTCGACCTCTACTACAGCGTCTGAGCCGTGTGGGCATTGACCGTCTGAACGCGCACTCGATCGAAGCGGAGCCGACTGCGGTCAAAGCGAGTACAGCACTCAGAGGGTCAATGTCCCGACCCAAAGCGTTCAGTGTTTCCTTGAGAGCCCCCGCACCGCGGGGGCTTTTCATTGTCCCTTTCCCCGCGTGCCGTCGCCCCGCCGCAGTGAAACGTCCATAGACCACCGGTCGCCGGGCTCCCCCGAACGGCCGCCGTCATCGGTCAGCACCAGCAGGGTGTGCACGGCTCGATCGCTCGCGCGACGCGTTCCCGTTTATTCAGGGCTTTGCCCGTCTCCAGGCACGGTATACAGTTGGAGACGACAACAGGGAGCGTGAAAACGTTGACTGCATTCACATCGAAATCCGCGGCCGTTCTCGCTGCATTGGTCGCAATGTTTCTGACCGCGACTGCGGCCAGCGCGGAGTTCTATCGCTGGACGGATGCGCAGGGCAGGGTGCACTACTCCGACGAGCCGCACCCGGGCGCGGAGCGCATCGATCCGGGCCAACCCAGCGTCTACAAGGCGCCGCCGACGCCGACCTCCCAGGCGGCAGGTGAAGCGGGGAGCAAGCCGGCTGCCGATTCGTACAGGGAGTTCGAGGTCGTGGCCCCGGGATCCAAGGACACCATCAACAGCGCTCCCGGCAACATGACGGTGCAACTGAAACTGTCCCCTGCACTGCGAAAGGGCGACCGGATTCGAATCCTGATGGACGACAAGCCCTTGACCACGACCACGTCCACAACCGTGGGCCTGAGCAACGTGGACCGGGGAACCCACACACTCGCCGCGGAGGTTATCGATGGCCGCGGTCAGGTGGTGGCACGCACCGGGAACGTCACGTTTTTCCTCCATCGACCGTCCGTGAATCTGCCCACCCGGCAATCCGGCGGCAACTGAAAGACCAGTGCACTAATTTGGTGCACTGACTGGACCTTCCGCCCTATAATCGCTCGAGCCACTCGCAATATCGCGCGACATCGCGAACCGCGGCCGGCCGCAGCCGCCGCCTGAGTGCGCGGTTTGCCGCGCTCCCGGGGTCGACTGCTCTGGCCCGCCTTTTGCATTCTCCGTTGCAACCATGAAAGAGCTCAACGGCGTCCCCAGCGGCCACATACTGGAAAACATGACCACCGCTGTCGTCCTGCTGGATCGGGACCGGATGGTGCGTTACCTCAACCCGGCGGCCGAGAGCCTGTTACTGCTCAGTGCCCGCCAGGCCGCCGGCTCGCCTCTCTCCCGGGCGATACCGGGGCTCAGCGCGCTCAGCGATGCCATCGACCTGGCGGAACAGCGGGGAGCCAGCTACACGGAGAGGGAGTTCCGTCTTGTGGTGGGGGTGGGGCGGCTGGTGACCACCGACTGCTCCATCACGCCGCTGGGCGCGGACGGCATTCTGCTGGAAATCACCCAGCTCGATCGCCACCTGCGGATCTCTCGGGAGAACCAGCTGATCGCCCAGAATCGGGCGATACGCGAACTCATTCGCGGTCTGGCCCATGAAATCAAGAACCCGCTCGGCGGACTGCGGGGCGCGGCGCAACTGTTGCAGGCGGAGCTGGAAGACCCGGACC
>JASFMS010000079.1:0-7353 GCA_050117435.1 Ectothiorhodospiraceae bacterium
AATATGCTGCGCAAGGCGGCAATGCGCGGCGAGATCCCCGGTCTGAAGCTGTCGAGCTGGTAAGGCCGGCGCCTGCGTGGGAACCAGGATTAGGAATCAGGTGACGCAAACATGAGCATGACCGATCCCATCGCGGATATGCTGACTCGGATCCGCAACGGCCAGAAGGCCGAAAAAGCGGAGGTCAGCATGCCGTCGTCGAAGCTGAAGGCGGCGATTGCCAACGTCCTGAAGGGCGAGGGTTATATCGACGACTTTCGTGTCGAGGGCGACGAAAAACGACCGCAGCTTGTGCTGCGATTGAAGTACCACCAGGGCCGCCCGGTCATCGAAGAGATCCAGCGGGTGAGCCGTCCGGGTCTTCGCCGGTTCGAGGGCAAGCATTCGCTGCCGCGGGTGCGGGGTGGTCTGGGCACCGCCATCATTTCGACCTCGCACGGTGTAATGACCGACCGCGCCGCCAGGGCCGCAGGCCACGGTGGCGAGGTGTTGTGCGTGGTCTTTTAACGACGGGATCCTAAGACGCCATGTCCAGAGTAGCGAAAAGTCCGGTAAAGATTCCGTCGGGCGTCGAGGTGACGGTCGACGGCCGCCAGGTGAAGGTGAAGGGCGCCAAGGGCGAGCTGTCGCACACGGTGCACGACTGGGTGGACGTCACCCAGGAAGGTGAGCAGCTGCAGTGCGCCGCGAACAAGGAGCGGCAGGAAGCCGTGGCCCTTGCGGGTACCACTCGCGCCCTGCTGAACAACATGGTCGTGGGCGTTAGCGACGGTTTCGAACGCCGCCTTCAGCTTGTCGGTGTTGGTTATCGAGCGCAGTCCCAGGGCAAGAATCTGAATCTGACCCTTGGTTTCTCCCATCCCGTGGACTTTGCCGTCCCGGAGGGCATCACCATCGAGACGCCCAGCAACACGGAAGTGGTTGTGAAGGGTGTCGACAAGCAGCTCGTCGGGCAGGTCGCCGCAAAGATTCGCGGCTACCGTCCGCCGGAGCCCTACAAGGGCAAAGGCGTGCGCTATGCCGACGAGCGCGTGGTGATGAAGGAAGCCAAGAAGAAGTAAGGGTAGGTAGAGGCTATGGATAAGAAGGCTGCACGTCTTCGGCGCGCCCGCCGCGCGCGGGGCAAGATTCGGGAACTCGGCGCCGTCCGCCTCTGTGTATTCCGTACGCCGCGGCATACGTATGCGCAGATCATTGCCTCCGAGGCCGACCGGACGCTGGCGTCCGCGTCGACGTTGGAGAAAGAGGTGCTGGGCGATCTCGGCAACGGCGGCAACGTGGATGCGGCCAAGGCGGTCGGCAAAGCGATCGCCGAGCGGGCCAAGGCGGCCGGAATCTCCGAGGTTGCGTTCGATCGCTCGGGTTTCCGCTACCACGGGCGTGTGCGCGCACTGGCTGATGCCGCGCGCGAGGCCGGTCTCAAGTTCTGAACAAGGGCGTTAAGGTATGGCGACGAGCGACGTTAGCGGCGAGGGTCTGCGCGAAAAGCTGATTGGCATTAATCGCGTGGCCAAGGTCGTCAAAGGTGGTCGGCAGTTCGGATTCACGGCCTTGACCGTCGTGGGCGACGGTGAGGGTTCCGTTGGCTTCGGCTACGGCAAGGCGCGGGAAGTCCCGCTGGCCATCCAGAAGGCGATGGAGAAGGCGCGCAAGAACATGCGCAAAGTGCACCTGCAGGGCGGCACGCTGCAGTATCCGCTGACGGCCTTCCATGGCTCCAGCAAGGTGTTCATGCAGCCGGCCTCCGAAGGTACCGGAATCATTGCCGGTGGGGCCATGCGGGCGGTGTTCGAGGTGGTTGGTGTCCAGGACGTGCTGGCCAAGACCATCGGGTCCCGCAACCCGATCAACGTGGTGCGTGCGACGATCAAGGCGCTCACGGAGTACGAGTCTCCGGAGCATGTGGCCGCCAAGCGTGGCAAGTCTGTGGAAGAGATCCTGGGTTGATCATGGCGAAGAACAAGCAGCTCAAGGTAACCCTCGTTCGCAGCGTCTCCGGGCGGCTGCAAAAGCACAAGGCCTGTGTTGCGGGGCTCGGGCTCCGGCGTATGCACCAGACGGTTACGGTGCAGGATACGCCGGAGATTCGCGGCATGATCAACAAGGTCTCCTACTTGCTGTCTGTGGAGGAAGGCTGAGCTATGCGTTTGAATGCGCTTAAACCCGCCGAGGGCAGCCGGCCGGACGCAAACCGTGTTGGTCGCGGTACCTCGTCTGGAAACGGCAAGACCGCGGGCCGGGGGCACAAGGGCCAGAAGTCCCGCTCGGGCGGCTTCCACAAGGTCGGGTTCGAAGGCGGCCAGATGCCGCTGCAGCGGCGCGTACCTAAGTTCGGGTTTCAGTCGCGAAAGGCGCGGTTCGGCGCCGAGGTGCGGCTGTCCGAGCTCAAGTACGTGGAAGGCGACAAGGTCGACCTGCTGGCGCTCAAGGCCGCCGGCGTGGTTCCGCGCCAGGCGCGGACCGCCAAGATCATCGCCTCGGGCGAGGTGGGCAAGGCCTACGCCGTCAGTGGCGTGGCGGTGACTGCCGGCGCGCGCGCAGCGATCGAGAAGGCCGGCGGCAAGGTCGAGGGCTAAGTGGCTAAATCAGCGGCGAACATGAATGCGCTCGGCGGTATCGGTCGTCTGACCGAGGTCCGTCAACGGCTCGTGTTTGTGCTAATCGCGCTCATGGTCTATCGCCTGGGCGCGCATCTGACGATTCCCGGGATTGACCAGGCGGCCCTGGCGCAGATGTTCAAGCAGCAGTCCGGCACGATCCTGGACATGTTCAACATGTTCTCCGGGGGCGCCCTGCGTCGGCTGTCGATCTTTGCGCTCGGCGTGATGCCTTACATCTCGGCCTCGATCATCATGCAGTTGATGAGCACGGTGATTCCGAGCCTCGAGCAACTCCGCAAGGAGGGGGAGCAGGGGCGTCGCCAGATCATGAAGTACACCCGGTACGGGACGCTGGCGCTGGCGCTCTTCCAGGGCATCGGGATTACCGTTGCGCTGCAGAACCAGGGTGTGGTCATAAATCCCGGGCCGAGCTTCGTGTTCATCGGTACCGTGACGCTGGTGACGGGAACGATGTTCCTCATGTGGCTGGGCGAGCAGATCACCGAACGGGGTATCGGCAACGGCATTTCACTGCTCATTTTCGCCGGCATCGTGGCCGGGCTCCCGAGCGCCCTCGGCGGTACGCTGGAACTGGCGCGCACGGGGGAGATGAGCATCGGAACCGTGCTGTTCTTCCTGGTGTTGGCCGTTGCTGTCGTGTGGTTCATCGTCTTCATCGAGCGGGGTCAGCGGCGTATTACCGTGAACTACGCTCGGCGTCAGCAGGGCCGCCGGATGTACGCGGCGCAGAGCAGTCATCTGCCGCTGAAGCTGAATATGGCGGGGGTGATTCCCCCCATATTCGCCTCCAGTATCATTCTGTTCCCGGCAACGCTGGGCCAGTGGTTCGGCGCCTCGCAGGGAATGGGCTGGCTGCAGACACTGGGCCGGACGTTGAGCCCCGGACAGCCGCTGTATATTGCGCTGTTCGCGGCCGCGATCATCTTTTTCTGCTTCTTCTACACCGCGTTGGTCTTCAACTCTCGGGAGACGGCGGACAATCTGAAGAAGTCGGGTGCGTTCATTCCGGGTATCCGACCCGGCGAGCAGACCGCCCGGTATATCGACAAGGTGATGACCCGGCTGACGATGGCGGGCGCCCTGTATATCACGGGGGTCAGCCTGTTGCCGGAGTTCCTGATCCTTTACTGGAACGTGCCTTTCTATTTCGGCGGTACGTCGCTGCTGATTATCGTGGTGGTGGTGATGGACTTCATGTCCCAGGTGCAGGCTCACCTGCTTTCGCACCAGTACGAACCGCTGATGAAGAAGGCGAATCTTAAGGCCCATGGGCGCGCCGGCGGCGGGCTCCTGAGGTAAACCCACGAACTCGTGCTGGGCACGCCGGACGCTCGTGCGGTGTCGGGCGGCTTCTGGTATGCTACGCCACCTTTGCGGGCGCGCTAGGGTTTCGGAGATACAGCGATGAAGGTACGTGCATCGGTCAAGAAGATCTGCCGCAACTGCAAGATTGTGAAGCGCGGCGGGGTACTGCGGGTAATCTGCACGGATGCCCGGCACAAACAGCGCCAGGGCTGAAAACCTGGCCTGAATAGAGGCTGTTAGCTTGAATCGCAGGCGTTGGGACCGCTAGAATGGCGGGTTTCCGCGCAAGTCGATGTTGGGCCGCGGGGGTCGTCGCTTAGCGGCGGCCGCGCAACGGCGCAACGCTCAACAGGGCAACGATACACTACGGAGACACGGCTCATGGCCCGTATTGCTGGCGTCAACATACCCGCCAACAAGCACACGGTCATCGCCCTGACGTCGATTTACGGCATCGGGCGTACGACGGCGCGTCAGATCTGCGAGGCAACTGGCGTCGCGCAGGACCGCAAGATCAAGGAACTGGCGGATGACGAGTTGGAAAAGCTTCGCCAGGAACTCGGGAAATATGTGGTCGAGGGCGACCTCCGACGCCAAGTGGCGATGGACATCAAACGGCTGATGGACCTCGGTTGCTACCGTGGTCTGCGTCATCGCCGCGGGATGACCGTTCGTGGTCAGCGCACGCGCACCAATGCGCGCACCCGCAAAGGGCCACGTCGCGCGGTCACGCGTTAACGAATGCCGACGGTAACCAGTCGAGTTTAGGACGGAGATTATGGCCAAACCCAGTAGCCGGGCGCGTAAGCGCGCGAAGCGTACCGTCGTTGACGGCATCGCGCATATCAACGCGACCTTCAACAACACGGTCATCACCATCACCGACCGCCAGGGTAACGCGCTCGCCTGGGCGAGCTCCGGCGGCAGCGGTTTTCGGGGATCCCGCAAGAGCACGCCGTTTGCCGCTCAGGTGGCGTCAGAGCGTGCCGGGGAGGCCGCCAAGGACTACGGCCTCAAGAACCTGGAGGTGCGCGTCAAAGGCCCCGGGCCGGGTCGGGAGTCCGCCGTGCGGGCGCTGAACAACGTCGGCTATCGGATCACGAACATCGCAGACGTTACGCCGATACCGCACAACGGCTGCCGTCCGCCGAAGAAGCGCCGCGTCTGAGGTAAGGGTAAGGAATCATGGCGAGATACATCGGACCGACTTGCAAACTCGCTCGGCGCGAGGGTACGGACCTGTTCCTGAAGAGCGGGGTTCGTCCGCTGGACAGCAAGTGCAAGCTCGATACCCCTCCGGGGCAGCACGGCCAGCGCCGTGGCCGCATTTCCGACTATGGCTTGCAGCTGCGCGAAAAGCAGAAGGTGCGCCGGATGTACGGCGTGCTGGAGCGGCAGTTCCGCAAGTACTACAAGGAAGCCGACCGCGGCAAGGGCAATACGGGTGAGAATCTGCTCCAGCGGCTCGAGTGCCGCCTGGACAACATGGTCTACCGCATGGGGTTCGGCTCCACGCGCGCGGAGGCGCGTCAGTTGGTCGCGCATCGCGCGGTTCTGCTCAACGGGCGGGTCACCAACGTGCCGTCGGCCCAGGTCGGCGCGGGAGACGTGGTTTCCATCCGCGACCGGGCGCAGAAGCAGGTGCGTGTCCAGGCTGCGCTGGAGATGGCGCAGCAGAGTGGCGTCCCTCAGTGGGTGGAGGTCGACTCCAAGAAGTTCGAGGGTACGTTGAAACGAGTGCCGGATCGTGCGGATCTCCCCGCGGAGATCAATGAGCACCTGATCGTCGAGCTGTACTCGAAGTAATCGGTTCGCGTACAGACCGCGGTTTGCACTGAAGAGGTCGATCTCATGCAGGGTCTGTTTAAGGATTTCCTTAAACCGCGTGTGGTGGACGTTGAGGAAATCAACGACCGTCGCGCCAAGATTACACTGGAACCGCTGGAGCGCGGTTTCGGTCATACGCTGGGTAATGCCCTGCGTCGCGTGCTTCTGTCGTCGATGCCCGGCTTTGCCGTTGTGGAAGTCGAGATCGAGGGAGTGTTGCACGAGTACACCGCAGTGGAAGGAGTCCAGGAGGATGTCGTGGACATCCTGCTGAATCTGAAGAATCTGGCGGTGCGTCTGCATTCCAAGGACGAAGCGACGCTGCGCCTGTCCAAGAAGGGGCCGGGCGTCGTCACTGCGGCCGATATCGAGGCCGACCACGACGTTGAAGTGAAGAATCCGGATCTGGTAATTGCGCACATCACCAAGAGTTCGGACTTCAACATGACGCTGCGTGTCTCTCGCGGTCGCGGTTACGAGCCCGCTACCGCGCGGGAGAGCGATGAGGATCGGCCCATTGGCCGGCTTCAGCTTGATGCGACGTACAGTCCGGTGCGTCGAGTGGCGTACAACGTGGAAAGTGCGCGCGTGGAACAGCGCACCGATCTGGATAAGCTCGTGATGGACATCGAGACGAACGGTGTCATCGAGCCCGAGGAAGCGATCCGTTATTCGGCCGCGGTTCTGCGGGATCAGCTGGCCGTGTTCGTGGACCTGGAAGGTGGCGAGGAATCGGAGGCCGAGGAGAGCAAGGAACCGGAGATCGATCCGGTGTTGCTGCGGCCTATCGACGATCTGGAGCTTACCGTGCGCTCGGCGAACTGCCTCAAGGCGGAAAGCATCCATTACGTCGGAGACCTCGTGCAGAAGACGGAAGTCGAGCTTCTGAAAACGCCGAATCTCGGCAAGAAGTCTCTGAACGAAATCAAGGAGGTGCTTGCGCAGCACGGTCTGCAGCTCGGAATGCGCCTCGAGAACTGGCCGCCGGCGGGGCTCGACGACAAGGACCGCGCGACAGGCTGAGCGGTTGGCAGTCGGCAACGGGATTGAAGGAAAACAGTGATGCGACATCGTAAAGCGGGTCGAAAACTCAACCGTACGAGCAGCCATCGCCAGGCCATGTATCGGAATATGGCCTCGTCGCTGTTCGAGCACGAAGCTATCCGGACGACGCTGCCGAAGGCCAAGGAGCTCAGGCGCGTTGCGGAGCCTCTGATCACGCTGGCAAAAAATGACAGCGTTGCAAATCGGCGCGTGGCGTTTTCCCGCCTCAGGGACAAGGACGCGGTGAGCAAGCTGTTCAGCGAACTGGGGCCGCGCTATAAGGAGCGGCCCGGGGGCTACATGCGCGTGCTCAAGGCTGGCTTCCGCGCCGGCGACAATGCACCCATGGCGTTCGTGGAGCTCGTGGATCGGGCGCCGGTGGATGCGGAGGCGGAAGCTGAGAGCGCCGCTGAATGACGTGGTGACCGCCTGAAATGGTGTCACGGAAGAAACCGGGCCTTGTGCCCGGTTTTTTTATGTCTACGTTGCGAGTAAGCGCCGGTTCGTCTCGACTGGCCGTATCGTCCGGCGGGGCCCGGTCTGGACAGGGAGCGCA
>JASFMS010000080.1:0-7340 GCA_050117435.1 Ectothiorhodospiraceae bacterium
ATTCCCCGATACGGCGCTGCGCCTCGCGCCTTGCACTGCCGGCTCTGAAGCCCTAACGCGAACGCGAGGAATTGATCGACGCTTCCCTAGTCGGCGTCTCCTGACGCCTTCCATCGGATTGCTCCTCTCTTTGTTCCACGGTTGCGTGGCGGTCGGTCCGCTTCTAGTGTATACCGTATACGAAATACGGTATGTAGAAGCTATTCCAATGGGCACAGGGGAAGAAGAGACACGATGAAGGAAATATCGACACAGCGGCCCCTCTCCGAGCTGGTCTACGACGCGGTGGTGGACGCCATCTGCGAGGGCAGCCTGGGCTCCGGCGAGCGCCTCACCCAGGACGGCGTGGCGGAACGACTCAACGTCTCTCGGTTGCCTGTCGGGCAGGCCCTGCAACGCCTCAAGGCGGAGGGTTTTCTCGTGGAGGCCGGGCGCCGGGGACTGAAGGTGGCGCCGCTGGAGCCGGGCAACGTCCGGGAAATCTACGAGGTCCGCGCCGGCGTCGATCAGGTGGCCGCGGGGCTGGCGGCGCGCCGCGTGGGCGCCGGCGCGCGGACACGGGGTGAGCGCATCCTGCGGCGCGGACGGGCGGCGGCGGAGGCCCACGACGTCGCGGAACTGGTGGCGGCGGACAGCGAGTTCCACCGCTTCATCTACGAGCTGGCGGGGAACGGCGTTATGCAGGACCTCATGTCCGGCCAGTGGAATCACATACGCCGGATCATGCTGAACATCCTCGGCGAGCGCCGTAACCAGGAGCAGGTCTGGCACGAGCACAGCGCCATTCTGGACGCCATCTGCGACGGTGATGCCGATACCGCCGAACGGCTGGCCCGGCAACACGTGGAGAAGGCGTCCATCTGGCTGCAGGAGGCGATTGCCGAAGGCACGACGGTGGCGCAGCAGGGCTGAGCACACCGCTGGCGGTGAACAACGATTCAGGCGCCCTGGCGGCGCCAACGAGGAGGAGTCAATGGCAAGCGAACAACCGGTAATCCGGGTTCTTCTGGCAAAGGTCGGCCTGGACGGCCACGACCGCGGCGTGAAGGTGGTGGCGCGCGCATTGCGCGATGCGGGCATGGACGTGGTCTATTCCGGCCTTCACCGCACGCCCGCGGAGGTGGTGGACGCCGCCATCCAGGAGGACGTGGACATTCTCGGCGTGAGCATCCTCTCGGGGGCGCACATGACCGTCTTCCCGAAGATTATCGAGCTTCTGCGGGAGCACGAGGCGGAGGACATCATCGTCGCCGGCGGCGGTGTCATCCCCGATGAGGACGTGGTCGAGCTGCAGCGGCTCGGCGTGCAGAAGATTCTCCTGCAGGACACGCCCCCCGAGGAGATCGTGAATTCGTTCCGCACCCTGGTGGCCGAACGCGGCGCCCGGTAGCAGGAGCGACGACAAGATCACAAGCCCGGACCACCGGGTAAATGGCTGCGGGCCGGAGTCGCCGTAATGGCTGCCGGCGTGCCGTGCCGAGGAGGAGACGATGGAAGAGTGGCAGTTTCCACCGCAGTACGACGGAAACTACTTTCCCGCACCCGGTTCGCGCTACTGGTTCCCCGAGCGCGAGACCATGGATCCCGACGCCCGGGACGAGGCCGTCGCCGGGCGATTGCGCGAGGTCATGCGCTACGCCTACAAGCGTTCGCCGTTCTACCGCCGCAAGTGGGATGCCGCCGGCATAGGTCCGGAGGATGTGCGGACGCTGGCGGACTTTGAAGACGTTCCCGTGGTGACCAAACAGGAACTGCGCGAGTCCCAGGCGGCGCACCCGCCTTTCGGTGATTACCTGTGCGTGCCGGAGATCGAGGTGCACCACATCCACGGCACCTCGGGAACCACCGGCCGGCCCACGGCGTTCGGCATTTCCCGGGAAGACTGGGACACCATCGCCAACAACCATGCCCGCATCATGTGGGGCATGGGCCTGCGCCCCGGAGATACGGTCTTCGTTGCGGCCATCCTAAGCCTCTACATGGGTTCCTGGGGGGCGCTTATCGGGGCGGAGCGCCTGGGCTGCAAAGCGTTCCCCTTCGGCGCCGGCGCGCCGGGCATGACCGCCCGGGCGGTGCAGTGGCTGCAGATGATGCGCCCCCGCGGCTTCTACAGCACGCCTTCCTATGCGTTGCGGCTCGCTGAAGTGGCGCGGGAGGAAGGCGTGGACCCGAAGGACTTCGGCATCGAGGTCATGTTCTTCTCCGGGGAGCCCGGGGCCTCGATTCCCGGCATACGGGATCGCATCGTCGATGCCTTCGGCGCCCGCGTGGTGGACTGCGGCACCATGGCCGAGGTGACGCCGTGGATGCACGGCTCCGGGAGTGCCGAGACCGGCGGCATGCTTCTGTGGCAGGACATTGTCTATGCCGAGGTGTGTGACCCGCAGAGCTACCGGCGTGTGCCCTACGGTCAGCAGGGAACGCCCGTCTACACCACCCTGGAGCGAACGTCGCAGCCCATGATCCGGCTCGTTTCCAACGATCTGACCCACTGGGTCATGGAAGAGAACCCGTGCGGGCGGACCTACCCGCGCCTGCCCAAGGGAATCTACGGCCGCATCGACGACATGTTCCAGATCCGCGGCGAGAACGTCTATCCCAGCGAGATAGACGCGGTGCTGGGAAAAATCCCCGGGTATGGCGGCGAGCACCGCATCATCATTTCCCGGGAAGGCGTCATGGACGAGCTGGCCGTTCAGGTCGAGTTCGATACCAGCGGCGAAGGCGGTGGCCGGCAGGCGGCGGAAGCCTTCCGCGAGCGCGTGGCTGCGGATTTGAGCCGAACGCTCGGCCTGCGGGCCAGAGTGGAGGTGGTGCCCCGGGACACGTTCCCGCGGACCGACTTCAAGGCCAAGCGGGTCGTGGACGACCGCGATCTCTATCGGACCCTGCAGGAGAGCTCCGGCGGGGTGTCGCAATGAGCGTACGCGTGCCATCGCTGGAACTGGTGGACCGCGTGGTCGAGCAGCAGAGCACGCGTGCCATGGCGCGTCTGATCACGCGAAGCGAGATCGGCGACCGGGAAGTAAGGCCGGCGCTGGCGGCGCTGTACCAGCGCGCCGGTCGTGCCCACATTGTCGGCATCACCGGGGTGCCCGGGGCCGGGAAATCGACGCTGGTTACCGAGCTCGCACGGGAAATCCGCCGCAGCGGCCGCACGGTGGCAGTGGTCGCCATCGATCCGTCCAGCCCGTTTTCCGGCGGTGCCATTCTCGGCGACCGTATCCGCATGGCGGACCTGGTGAGCGACCCGGGCGTGTTCATCCGCAGCATGGCGACCCGGGGGGCGTTGGGCGGGCTGGCCCGGGCCACGCTGGACGCCGTGGACATACTCGATGCCGGCGGCTTCGACGTCATCCTCATCGAGACCGTGGGCGTGGGCCAGGACGAAGTCGAGGTGGTCCGCGCCGCGCATACCACGGTGGTGGTCAACGCCCCCGGACTCGGCGACGACATCCAGGCCATCAAGGCCGGTGTGCTGGAGATCGCCGACGTCCACGTGGTGAGCAAGGCGGACCGGAGCGACGCCAACCGCACCATTCGCGAGCTCAAGGGCATGCTCACCATGAGCCTTTCCACCGATCCGGATGCCTGGCGCATCCCCGTGGTCCCCACCAGCGCCGAGAACCTCAGCGGTTTCGACGAGCTGCTGGCCGCGCTGGATGCCCATCTCGGGTTTCTGAACGCCTCCGGGGAGCTGGATCGCCGGCGCCGGCGCATCGCCAGCACCCGGGTGGTGAAGCTCGCCGAGGAAATCGTGCGTGAGAGCTTTGCCCGAACCCATCCCGAACGCATGGAGAAGCTCCTGGACCGTGTGGTGGATCGCGAAATCGACCCGCATCAGGGCGCCGTGGAGCTTCTCGGCACCGTAAAGGAGAACATTCGCTATGACGACTAAGCAGTTCGACTCCAGGGAAATCGATCGCATCAGGGACGAGAAGGCGGACTGGGAGAACAACGAGGTAGCCGCCTTCGTGAAGCGTATGCCGGAGCGTCGGGACGACTGGCGCACCGGCGCGGGTATGCCGGTGGACCGGACCTACACGCCGGCCGACATAGCGGATACGCCCTACGACGACATCGGCCTTCCGGGGCGCTACCCGTTCACCCGCGGGCCGTACCCGACCATGTACCGGGGACGGCACTGGACCATGCGCCAGATCGCCGGTTTCGGCACCGCCCGGGAGACCAATCAGCGTTTCAAGTACCTGATGGAGCAGGGCCAGACGGGGCTGTCGGTGGACTTCGACATGCCCACCCTCATGGGCTACGACTCCGACAACCCCATGAGCGAGGGCGAGGTGGGCCGCGAGGGCGTGGCCATCGACACGCTGGCGGATCTGGAGGAGCTATTCGATGGCATCGACCTGACCAGGATCTCGGTGTCGATGACCATCAACCCGACGGCCTGGATCCTGCTCGCCATGTACGTGGCCGTCGCAGAGAAGCGGGGCTACGACCTGAACGATCTGTCGGGAACCATCCAGGCGGACATCCTCAAGGAATACGTGGCACAGAAGGAGTGGATCTACCCGGTGCGACCGTCGGTGCGCCTGGTCCGCGACTGCATCCAGTACGCCTCCCGGCACATGAAGCGCTACAACCCGGTGAACATCTCCGGCTACCACATCTCCGAGGCGGGCGCCACGGCGGTGCAGGAAGTGGCGTTCACCATGGCGAATACCATCCAGTACGTGGAGGAGGCCATCAAGGCCGGGGTGGACGTGGACCAGTTCGCGCCGCGGCTGTCCTTCTTCTTCGTCAGCCAGGCGGATTTCTTCGAGGAGATCGCCAAATTCCGTGCCGCCCGGCGGGTTTACGCCAAGATCATGAAGGAGCGCTTCGGCGCGAAGAAGCCGGAATCCTGCCGGCTGCGTTTCCACGCTCAGACGGCGGCCGCCACGCTGACCAAGCCCCAGTACCAGATCAACGTGGTGCGCACCGCGTTCCAGGCGCTCTCGGCGGTGCTGGGCGGCGCCCAGTCCCTGCACACCAACGGCATGGACGAGGCCTTCGCCATTCCCACCGAGGAGGCGATGAAGATCGCCCTGCGCACCCAGCAGATCATCGCCCACGAGACCAATGTGGACCAGGTGGTGGACCCCATCGGCGGTTCCTACTACGTGGAGTCCCTCACCGACCGCATCGAGCAGCAGGTCTGGTCCATCCTCGACAAGGTGGAAGAGATGGGCGGCACGCTGAAGGCCATCGAGGACGGCTGGTTCCAGAAGGAGATCGCCGACTCCGCCTACGACTTCGCCGTGCGCAAGGCCAGCGGCGATCGCCCGGTAATCGGCGTGAACTGCTTCGTGGAGGGGGACGAAAAGTTCGACATCGAGCTGCATCCCCACGACGCGGAGACGGAGCGTCGCCAGATCGAGCGCCTGCAGCGGGTCAAGCAGGAACGCGACGAGGTGCAGGTGCAGCAGCTGCTGGAGAAGCTGCGTGAGGTGGCGGCCGACGAGTCGCAGAACATCATGCCGGTGACCATCGACCTGGTGAAGGCCGGCGCCTCCATGGGCGACATCGTCGAGACGCTGCGGGAGATGTGGGGCACCTACCGCGAGACACCGGTGATCTGAGCGGCCCGCGACAGGCTTCGGCGACCGGCGGTGGACAGTGTCCGCCGCCGGAACGCTTTTCTCCGGGCCGAAACTGTGGCCGAATTGGCGCCCCGCAACCTCCACCGACCGCACCGGGAGAGTCATGGTCAAGCTGACGAAGATCTATACCCGCACCGGCGACAAGGGCGAAACCGCGCTGGTGAACGGCAGCCGCGTGCCCAAGCACCATCTGCGAGTGACCGCCTACGGGACGGTGGACGAGACCAACGCGGCCATCGGTCTGGCGCGTGTCGGGCTTACCGGCGAGTTGGACCAGTGGCTGAGCCGCATTCAGAACGATCTGTTCGATCTGGGCGCGGACCTGGCAACCCCCGAGGAAGAGGCGCCCGCTTTCGAGCCGTTGCGCGTGGTCGATTCCCAGGTGGAATGGCTCGAACAGGTCATCGACGAAATGAACGCCGGGCTGGAGACATTGCGCTCCTTCATACTGCCCGGCGGTACCGCCCTGGCGGCACATCTGCACTACGCCCGCACCGTCGCCCGCCGTGCCGAGCGGGACATCACGGCGCTGGCTGAGCACGAGCCCGTGAGCGCCGCCGCCATCAGCTACATGAACCGGCTCTCCGATTTCCTCTTCGTTGCCGCCCGGCGGGCGAACCGGGACGAGGGGACGTCCGACGTTCTCTGGCAACCGGGGGCGAACCGGTAACCGCCGGATTCGGCCGTACCCCACTCCGAAGGGCCCCCGTCCCGGAATGTCGGGGGCTTCCACCCGCCGATCCGAGATACCCGTCCCGCTATTGATGCCCGGTCGCTGTCCCGGCAACATGCGCCGCGTTGAACTTTTCGTGGCCGCCTTCGGTCGAACCGGGCGTTTCCCTCGTACGTTCCACAATCCTGACAATCCGGGAAGGGTTTCGCATGATCGAAGTAGAACAACTCAGGCGAAACTACGGCGACTTCACCGCCGTTGACGACGTCTCCTTCAAGATCCCCCAGGGGGAGGTGGTCGGGCTGCTGGGGCACAACGGCGCCGGCAAGACCACCATCATGAAGATGCTGACCGGCTACCTGGAGCCGTCCGCCGGCCGCATCGCCATCGACGGTCTCGACATGACCGACCATCGGCGGGAGATCCAGCAGAGGATCGGCTACCTGCCGGAGAACTGCCCTCTCTATCCGGACATGACCGTCCTGGACTACCTGGAATACCGGGCCTCACTCCAGGGCATGCCGGAGGCGGACCGGCCGGGTGCCATTCGCCAGGCGGTAGAGCGCACCGAGCTCCAGCCCAAGGCGCTGTCGCCCATCAGCACACTCTCCCGTGGCTATCGCCAGCGCGTCGGAGTCGCCCAGGCCATACTGCACACGCCGAAATTCATCATCCTCGACGAGCCCACCAACGGGCTGGATCCCAGTCAGATACAGCACATGCGCGATCTGGTGCGGGAGCTTGCCCGACACGCCACCGTGCTCATATCCACGCACATCCTCCAGGAGGTCGAGGCGGTCTGCGAGCGCGTGCTGATGATGCGCCGGGGCAAACTCGCCCTGGATGCGCGGCTCGCGGACCTGGGGCACGCCAACAGCCTGATGGTCGCGTTGAACGCCACGCCGGAACGCGCGCAGGCGCTGCTGGGCACGGTGTCGGGCGTGGGCGGCGTGGAGCCCCAGGGTGAGCAGGGGGGCCGCTACCGTTACCGGCTCACCCTCGGCGAGACCAGCGCCGCGGAGGTGGCGCCCAACGTGGCGCGCACCGTCCACGAAAAGGGCCTG